>CAZWBN010000162.1:0-4525 GCA_964632095.1 uncultured Clostridia bacterium
ATACCTTTACTTTATGACAATTTTAAGGTATAATAAAAAGCCAAATGATTAATTCCTTTCTCATCTTTTCCAGATAAATCCTCTTTTATTAGGAGTAAAGAATGGAGGACAAAACTTACACAGAAGAGAGTATAAAAGTCCTAAAGGGTCTTGAAGCAGTAAGAAAAAGACCTGCGATGTACATTGGAAGCACAGGACCAAGTGGACTTCATCATCTTGTTTATGAAGTTGTTGATAACAGCATTGACGAAGTTCTGGCAGGCTATTGTAATAAAATCAAAGTAATTCTTCATGTTGATAATAGCGTTACAGTTGTTGACAATGGAAGAGGCATTCCTGTTGGAATTCTGGAAAAGGAAGGGCGTCCAGCAGCTGAGGTGGTGATGACAACTTTACATGCAGGAGGGAAATTTGACGATAAAACTTATAAGGTTTCAGGGGGTCTTCATGGAGTGGGAATCTCTGTTGTGAATGCCCTTTCTGAAAGACTTGAGATGGAAATAAAAAGAGATAGAGGTGTTTACCGTCAGGTTTTTGAAAGGGGAAAGCCTATTACAGAGTTAAAGAAAATAGGAAAGACAAAGGGAACTGGGACAAAAATAACCTTCTGGCCTGACCAAGAAATATTTGAAACTATTGACTTCAATTTTGAAATTCTTGCTCAAAGATTAAGGGAACTTTCTTTCTTAAATAAAGGTGTCTATATTTCAATAGAGGACGAACGCACTGGCAAGAAACATGAGTTTCATTATAATGGAGGAATTTCTCAGTTTGTGGAGCATTTAAATCAGAATAAACATGTTCTTCATCCCAAGCCAATTTATATTTCAGGGGAAAAAAATGGAACACAGATTGAAATTGCAATTCAATATAATAATTCCTACACTGAAACAATCTATTCTTTTGTGAACAATATAAATACAACAGAAGGAGGGACCCATCTAAGTGGTTTTAAAGCAGCTTTAACCAGAACTATAAATAGTTATGCACAAACCCATAATTTAATAAAAGATTTTAAAGAAGGTTTTACAGGTGATGATACACGAGAAGGATTATGTGCTGTTATAAGTCTAAAAGTAAAAAACCCTCAATTTGAAGGACAAACGAAGACAAAATTAGGCAATAGTGAGATAAAAGGTATTGTAGAGTCTTTAGTAAATGAAAAACTATCAGCTTTTTTTGAAGAAAATCCTTCAATTGCAAAGAAAATTATTTTTAAAATTCTTGAAGCAGCAAGAGCTCGTGTTGCTGCACGAAAAGCGAGAGATCTGTCACGCAAAAAGGGATTACTTGAAGCCACGACCCTCCCCGGCAAATTAGCAGATTGTCAAGAAAGGAATCCTGATTTAAGCGAGATTTTCATTGTCGAGGGAGATTCTGCTGGAGGTTCAGCAAAACAGGCTCGCGATAGGCATTTCCAAGCTGTTCTTCCAATAAAG
This sequence comes from uncultured Clostridia bacterium, assembly GCA_964632095.1. Classification (GTDB taxonomy): domain Bacteria; phylum Acidobacteriota; class Aminicenantia; order JdFR-78; family JdFR-78; genus JdFR-78. Next base: position 1,440 of record CAZWBN010000162.1, read on the forward strand.
GGTAAAATTCTAAATGTAGAAAAAGCCCGTTATGATAAAATTTTGGCAAATGATGAAATAAGGACAATAATTGCAGCTCTTGGGACAGGGATAGGGAAGGATGATTTTGATATAAGTAAGCTTCGATATAAAAAAATTATAATAATGACAGATGCTGATGTAGATGGTTCACACATTAGAACCCTTCTCCTTACTTTTTTTTATCGACAGATGTATCCTCTAATAGAAAAAGGTTATTTATATATTGCTCAACCACCTCTTTATAAGATTAAAAAAAGCAAAATAGAGTTTTATCTAAAGGATGACCGGGCTTTTGAAGAATTTCTAATTAAAAAAATTTCACAAGAGAAAAAAGTAAAAATTGAAAATGATGGAAAGGTTTTCTCTGGTCCTGAGTTGGTTAAAATTTTACAAAATTTAATATTGAAGAAAAATTATTTAAAATTTCTCGAAAGGAAGAATTATCCCTCTCAAATAGTAGATTTAATATTGAAAAATCAAATTTTTGATGACAGATCCTTAAGCAACAGAAAAAAAATGGAAGAATTTCAGGGAGAGCTTTTTAAATTAGGAATTCCGTCTTTACTGGGCGAGGATGAAGAACATGGAGTTTTTGAAATTTCATTTAACTGGGAAATAAACGGCAGGAAAATAAGTCAAAAAATAGATTGGGAATTAATATCATCTGCTGAATTCAGGACTTTATTTAAAATTTACCAAAATTTAAGAGATTTTACTCCTCCTTATGTAATCGAGGAAGATAAGGAAGAGATAAAAATAGAAAATGATTTTAAATTGCTTGATTATTTGATGGATTCAGCGAAAAAAGGATTAACAATACAGAGGTATAAAGGTTTGGGAGAAATGAATCCCGAACAACTCTGGGAGACTACAATGAATCCAGAAACTCGTTCTCTTCTGAAAGTAACAATACAAGATGCTGTTGAGGCAGATGAAATATTTACCCTTTTAATGGGTGATGAGGTAGAGCCAAGGAGAAGATTTCTTGAAGAGAATGCCCTTGATGTTAGAAATTTAGACATATAATTTTTTTAATAAATATAATTTCAAGTGCTGCATTATAAAAATTTTCAAGGAAACTAAGCAGCACAAAAGGGGTAAATCATGGAAAAAGGATTGATACCAGTAAGCCTCGAAGAAGAAATGAAACGCTCCTATTTGGACTATGCAATGAGTGTTATTATTGGGAGGGCTATTCCAGACATACGAGATGGCTTAAAACCTGTTCATCGAAGGACTTTATATGCTATGTATGAGGCAAACAATACCTGGGATAAGCCATACAAAAAATCTGCACGCATTGTGGGTGATGTAATAGGTAAATATCATCCTCACGGAGAAGCAGCAGTATATGATGCCCTCGTTCGAATGGCTCAAGATTTTACCATGAGATATCCTCTTGTGGATGGTCAGGGGAACTTCGGTTCAATTGACGGTGACCCTCCAGCTGCTATGAGATATACAGAAGTGAGAATGGCAAAAATAGCTGGTGAGTTATTGGCTGATATTGAAAAAAATACGGTAGAATTTGTTCCAAATTATGATGAAAGTCTCCTTATGCCCGAGGTATTACCCGCAAAATTTCCTAATCTTTTGGTAAATGGAGGCTCAGGAATTGCAGTTGGAATGGCAACAAATATTCCTCCTCACAATCTTGGAGAGGTAATTGACGCAACAATTCATTTGATAAATAATCCAGATGCAAAAATAGAAGAGCTTATGGAATTCATCCCGGGTCCCGATTTTCCTACAGGTGCATATATATGCGGAAAAGAAGGGATTCGAGAAGCCTATCGCACAGGGAAGGGAGTTATCTATTTAAGAGCGAAGGCATTAATCGAAAAAGGGGAAAAGGGACAAAGGGATAAGATAATTATTACTGAGATTCCTTATCTTGTAAATAAAGCAAAACTTTTAGAGAAAATTGTTGAATTGGTTAAAAATAAAAAAATGGAGGGAGTTCTTGATATAAGAGATGAGTCTGATAGAGAGGGGTTGAGAATAGTTGTTGAATTGAGAAAAGGAGAACCCCCGGAAATTATTCTTAACAATTTATATAAACACACTCCCCTCCAGACTTCTTTTGGAATAATCCTTTTAGCAATTGTAAATAATCAACCCAAACTCTTAAATTTAAAAGAATTGTTAAACAATTTCATATCTTTTAGAGAAGAAATTGTAAGGAGAAGAACAAAATACGAACTTGATAAAGCTGAGAGAAGAGCCCACATATTAGAAGGTTTGAATGTAGCCCTTGATAATTTAGATGCAGTTATTAATTTAATTAGAAGGTCTAAGACAGTTGATGAAGCTCGCCAAGGTCTCATATTGAAATTTAAATTGACCAAGATTCAGGCTCAAGCAATATTAGACCTCCAATTACAGAAGTTAACAGGACTTGAGAGAGAAAAGCTCCAGGCAGAATATTTAGAATTGATTAAGACAATAGCAAGATTGAAAGAAATATTGGCTAATGAGAAACTTATTTTGAATATTATTATTGATGAACTTCAACAGATAAAAAAAGAATATCAAGACGAAAGGAGAACAGAAATAATTGATGAGCCTGTGACTGATTTAAAAATAGAAGATTTAGTTGCCGAAGAACAGATGGTAATTACATATACAAGTTCAGGCTATGTAAAACGCACTTCGTTAAGTTCTTATCAGAGGCAGAAAAGAGGAGGTAAAGGGAAAACAGGAATTAGGATGAAGGAAGAAGATATTGTGGAAAAAGCGTTTGTCGCTTCCTCCCACAGTTATCTTTTAATTTTTACAAATAAAGGACAGGTTTACTGGCTTAAAGCATTATCAATTCCAGAAACCGATATATCAGGAAAGGGAAAGGCAATTGTTAATTTAATAAAAATTTCTCCGGATGAAAAAATTGCGTCAGTAGTTCCTATTAAAGATTTCAATCAGGAAGCCTACTTACTGATGTTGACAAATGATGGTTTAATTAAGAAAACAGAGCTTAAAGCCTTCAGTAATCCTCGGTCTGTGGGGATAAAGGCAATTAATCTCAGTAATGGGAGAGAATTGAAAACCGTTAAGTTAACTGATGG
>CAZWBN010000163.1:0-4508 GCA_964632095.1 uncultured Clostridia bacterium
TAATATTTTGCGAGGTGAAAAAGTGGAATTCAAAAATTTATTATTTAAACAGGAAGAAGGGATTGGTTTTGTAACCATAAATCGACCTGATAAGTTAAATGCTTTAAATATTGAGACAATTAGAGAATTGGAAGATTTGTTTACTCATCTTAAGGATAACCAGGAAGTGAAAGTAGTTATTATTACAGGAGCAGGGGAGAAGGCTTTTGTTGCAGGAGCTGATATTGAGGAACTTTCTAAATTAAATATGATGGAAGGGAAGGAGTATTCCTTGAGAGGACAGAGGGTTTTTAGCCTAATTGAGAATCTGGGAAAACCAGTAATTGCTGCTGTAAATGGTTATGCATTAGGGGGTGGAACTGAGCTTGCTCTTGCCTGCCACATAAGAATTGCTTCGGAAAAGGCGATGTTTGGACAGCCTGAGGTGAAACTTGGCTTAATACCCGGATACGGCGGAACCCAGCGACTTGCAAGACTTGTAGGAAAAGGGAAAGCTCTCGAAATGATTCTTACTGGAGACATGATAACAGCTCAGCAAGCACTGGAAATTGGACTCGTGAATAAAGTTGTTTCTACAGAAGAATTGTTATCTGCATGCAAGGATATTGCAAAGAAAATAATGAATAACAGTCCAATCGCAATTAAATATGCTCTTGAGACAGTTAATAATGGACTTGATAAGAGTTTAGAAGAGGGGCTAAGAATAGAAGCCGAGCTATTTGGAATGGTGTGCGGGACAGAAGACAGCAAAGAGGGAACGAGTGCATTTTTAGAGAAAAGAAAGCCAGACTTTAAAGGCAAGTAATTTTATAGTTTGATTTCAAGAGAGAATAGAATAAAATTAAAACTAAGGAGAAAAAATGAAAAAAATATTTGAAGGAAAATTAACTGCGAAAGGCTTAAAAATTGGTATAGTTTTGAGTAGATTCAATCAATTTATAACGGATAAATTACTCGAAGGCGCTCTTGATGCTTTAAATAAACTTGGAGCAGAGGAAGAAGACATTTCTATTTTTAAAGTTCCTGGGTCATTTGAAATTCCAGTGGTTGTGAAACATCTTGTTAAATCGAATAAATTCGATGGTATAATCTGTCTTGGGACATTAATTAGAGGGGATACTCCTCACTTTGATTTCTTGAGTGCTGAGGTTACAAAAGGTTTAGCACAGATTTCTATTGAAAGCGGTGTTCCAATTGCATTTGGAATTTTAACTGTTGATACAATAGAGCAGGGAATAGAGAGAGCAGGAACAAAGAGTGGTAATAAAGGATGGGATGCTGCTTTATCAGTGGTAGAGATGATTAATCTTCTTAAAGAATCAGGATTAAAAGATTAATAAGCCTCTCCAAAAATTTGCTGGAACAATGGGTCATAGAAGAAAAGCAAGAGAAAGTGCACTGCAGATTCTCTTTCAACTTGAATTTTCTTCTGATAATTATGAAGAAGTAATTAAAGAATACTGGAAAGAAAAAAAAGCAAGTGCAAAAACAAAGAACTATGCAAATTGGTTAGTGAGAGGAGTGATCTCAGCAAAGGAAAAAATTGATAATATTATCGAAGAATCTTCAAAAAACTGGAGATTATCAAGAATGGCTACCGTTGACCGTAACATTATAAGAATTGCTACTTTTGAACTGCTTTCTGAACAGGATATTCCTTCCCCAGTAATAATAAACGAGGCGATAGAAATAGCCAAAAAATATGGGACAGAAGATTCTGGTCAATTCGTTAATGGAATATTAGATACTATAAAAAGAAAAGTTAGAAAGGAGAGTGAAAATGAAGACTCAAAAAACTGACCAGGAATTAGCCCGGGAGGAAAAACTAAAGAAATTGATTGAACAGGGAATTGATCCCTATCCGAAGAAATTCGATAAAACGCATTCTGTATCTGAAGTGGTTGAGGAATTTTCCAGTTTTTCACACGAAAAGCTTGAGGAAAAGGAATATAAAGTTTCTGTTCCAGGGAGGATAATTTCTATCAGGAAAATGGGAAAAGCAACTTTTTTTCATATTTGTGACGGCATAGCAAAGATTCAGGGATATGTAAAAGAAGATATTGTCGGAAAGGAAAATTATAAAATATTTGATTTGTTTGATATAGGAGATTTTATAGGAATCGAAGGAAGACTTTTCAGGACAAGGACGAACGAGTTAACAATACTTGTTGAGAAGTTTACTTTTCTGGTTAAATCCCTTCATCCTCTTCCAGAGAAATGGCATGGACTTCAAGATGTAGAAATAAGATATAGACAGCGCTATTTAGATTTAATAGTAAATCCAGAAGTTAGAAAAATTTTTGATTTAAGAAGTAAATTAATTAAAGAAATCAGAAAATTTCTTGATGAGAGAGGATATGTTGAGGTTGAAACTCCTATGATGCAACCCATTCCCGGTGGAGCTTTAGCTCGTCCCTTTGAAACCTATCATAATGCACTTGGCATAAATTTATATTTAAGAATTGCTCCAGAACTTTATCTAAAAAGATTAGTTGTGGGTGGTTATGAAAAAGTATATGAGATTAATAGAAATTTTAGAAATGAGGGAATTTCTTCCCAGCATAATCCTGAATTTACAATGCTTGAATTCTACCAAGCTTATAGCGACTATAATGATTTAATGAATTTGACAGAAGAAATGCTTTCACATCTTGCAAAAACTCTCCTTAATTCTCAGGAGGTTAAATTTAAAGAACATACTATTTCATTTAAACCACCTTTTGAAAGGATTAAATTTAAAGATGCAATCGTTTATCATAGCGGTTTAACACCATCAAAATTTGATGACAGAGAAGAAATTATAAAATTAGCAAAAGGCTTTGAAACAGGTAAAGAAGTTATTTCTTATGGTAAAGCTTTGGATATAATATTTGATAAACTTGTAAAGCCCAAATTGGTCCAGCCAACCTTTATTATAAATCATCCGAAGGAAATTTCACCTCTTTCAAAAGCATGTCCTGATAATCCAGAGGAGGTTGAGCGATTCGAGCTGATCATTGGAGGGATGGAAATTGCGAATGCTTTTAGTGAGTTAAATGACCCAAAAGAGCAGAGAGAAAGATTTGAACAGCAATTAGCAGAAAGAGAGGCAGGAGTTGAAGAGGCACATCTAATTGATGAAGATTTTCTTACTGCTCTTGAATATGGAATGCCTCCCACTGCAGGAGAAGGAATCGGGATAGATAGACTGGTCATGATTTTTGCAAATAAGCCTTCCATTAGAGAAGTGATTCTCTTTCCTCTCTTAAGACCAAAAACCGAGTAAATTTAAATGAAATTTGAATTCTTTATTGCAAAGAGATATTTAACTGCAAAGCGTAAACAGGCTTTTATTTCTGTTATAACTTTTATCTCTGTTCTTGGAATAACAATCGGAGTGATGGCTCTAATAATTGCTATTGCTCTTATTACAGGCTTTCAGGAGGACATACAGAATAAAATTTTAAGAACAACCTCACATATTATGGTTAGCAGTTTAACAGGCGAGGGAGTTGAAAACTATCCAGAACTTATCAATAAAATAAAAAAAATTGATGGTGTTGAGGCGGTTACACCGGTTGCTTATCAGACTGTTTTAATCAAAAGTCCTTACAAGACAATTGGAGCAATTTTGAAAGGCATTGATTTTAAAGAAGAAATAAAATATTGTTCCTGGCTAAGGAATCTGGAAGAGGGGAAAATTATTGAAGAAAAAAGGGAAAAGCCTGGTATACTTCTTGGGAGTGAGATTGCTTTTAGTCTCGGGGTAAATGTGGGAGATACTGTCACTGTTTTAACAACCACTCCTCGTCTTTCTCCAATCGGAGTCCTTCCAAAAATGAGAAGAATGATTGTAACTGGGATTTTTAAAACCGGACTTTATGAATTTGATTCTTCTACTGCACTTATTTCCCTTTCATTTGCACAGAAACTCTTTAACCTTGATAACAGAATACATTACCTTCAAATTAAAATTAAAAAAATATTTGATGCGGATAGAATTGCAAAGGAAATAAAAAAAGTCATTCCACTTTCTCTTTATATTACAACCTGGATGGAACTCAATAAAACTTTATTTTCTGCTCTCAAGCTTGAAAAAAATGTTTTATTCTTAACAATTACCCTAATTGTTCTTGTTGCAGCTTTGAATATTATTGCAACTCTAATTCTTATGGTTATGGAAAAGACAAAGGATATTGGAATACTTATTTCTTTAGGAGCGACTTCAAAGAATATTAGGAAGATTTTCTTCTTACAAGGAGCAATGATCGGTTTACTTGGAACATTTTTTGGGAGTTTATTGGGATTACTTGCTTGCTGGATAGCCAATACTTTTAAATTAATTAAAGTGCCAATTGATATTTACCAATTAGCTTATATTCCTTTTAAAATAAAAACTTTTGACTTTTTATTAATTATTGGGGTTGCTCTTTTAATAAGCTTCCTTTCTACTCTATTTCCTTCTCATAGAGCCTCAAAAGTGGACCCAGTTATAGCATTGAAATATGAATAAGATAATTGAGACAAAA
>CAZWBN010000164.1:0-4390 GCA_964632095.1 uncultured Clostridia bacterium
CTCCTACTGTTCAATTAAATGTTGCATGTGCTCCTGTGGGTATTCCTTGGCATAGTTGGGCAGTTGTAGCCTCAAGCGGACATTCAATAGGACATAAAGGAATGCTTGTTGCAGCGAAGGTAATGGCTCTTACTGCTATTGATTTTTTAAATGATAATAAATTAATTGAGAAGATGTGGAAAGAATTTAATGAAAAAACAAAAGGGGAGAAATACAAATCTCCTTTACCTCAAGGATTAAAGCTTAAATTACCGGAAAAATAAAATTTTTGAAACTAAAATTGAAATTTTTCGTAAAATAAATATAATATTTTTAGGCAAAAAGGAGGGTAAATTATAAAAAAGGAGGAAGATATGGGTAAAAGAAAAGCTATTTTTATTTTATTATTTATCTTCTTTTTCATCACATGTCTTGTATTCTCTCAGAATTTAGCGGAATTCGAGAAAAGTGTAACTGAATTCACTTTAAAAAATGGAATGAAATTTATAATTGTTGAAAAACATGAAGCGCCAGTAATCTCTTTCTTGACCTATGCAGATGTTGGTGCAGTAGATGAAGTGAGAGGAATAACTGGAATTGCACACATTTTTGAACATATGGCTTTTAAAGGAACAAAGACAATTGGAACAAAGAATTATGAGGAGGAAAAGAAAATACTTGATAAACTGGATGAAATTTTCCTGAAAATAAAGGAGGAAAAAAGGAAAAAGAATAAGGATCCTGAGAAATTAAAAGCCCTTCAAGAAGAATTTGAAAAGCTGAGAAAAAAAGCAAAAAGTTATGTAATGAGTAACGAGTTTGGAAAGATTGTGGAAGAAAATGGAGGGGTTGGGCTAAATGCTTTCACCAGTGCTGATAGAACTTGTTACATTTACAATTTTCCTTCAAATAGACTTGAATTATGGATGGCTTTAGAATCTGATAGATTTCTAAATCCTGTTCTAAGAGAATTTTATAAAGAAAAAGAAGTAATCATGGAGGAGAGAAGAATGGGGGTAGAGAGCCAGCCAACCGGTAAATTGTTAGAAGAGTTTTTAGCAGTTGCGTATAAAGCCCATCCCTATGGAGATAATGTTATTGGTCACATGTCAGATATAGAAACTATTACAAGACAGGAAGCAATTGCTTTTTTCAAAAAATATTATATTCCATCCAATCTAACAGTATGTATAGTTGGAGATGTTAATCCAGAAGAAGTAAAAAGACTTGCGAAAATTTATTTTGAAAGGATTCCTTCTGGTTCTAAACCAGAACCTGTTGAGACAGTTGAACCTCCCCAATGGGGAGAAAGAAGAGCGGAAGTAGAAGACCCTTCACAGCCTATTTTATTAATTGGCTATCATAAGCCTGATATAAATCATCCAGATAACGCAGTCTATGATGTTTTAATGGATATTCTCGGTCTTGGGAGAACCTCAAGGCTTTATAAAAGCCTTGTAAAAGAGAAAAAAATAGCTGTTCAGGTAGGTGCATTCCCAGGTTTTCCTGGCAACAAGTATCCAAATCTTTTCATTATTTTAGCTGTTCCTGCTGTTGGACATACCAATGAGGAATGCGAAAATGCAATTTATGAGGAAATAGAGAAATTAAAGAAAGAAAAGGTTAGCGAAGAAGAGTTGAAAAAAGCCAAAATTAGAGCAAAGGCAAATCTTGTGAGAGAGTTAAGTTCAAGGTTTGGATTAGCACTACAGTTGGCAACATATGAAGTTCTAACAGGTGACTGGAGAAATTTATTCAGGAATATTGATGAAATAAACAAAGTAACTGCTGACGATATTATGAGAGTCGCAAAAGAATGTTTTGTAAAGAAAAACAGGGTTGTGGCAAAAATAGTCACAACATCAACCAACGAATAGGAGGTAAAAATGAGTAGAAAAAATTACTTTCTCTTAATCTTTATATTAATTGCTATTTTTATTAACCCATTTTCTGTCTTTTCCCAGAAAAATCCAAAAGAAATTAAGACTTTTCCTCCATTGAAAGAGTTAAAATTACCTAAGATTGAAAGGGTTGTTTTGAAGAATGGCATGGTAGTTTACCTTGTTGAAGATCATGAACTACCTTTAATTGAAGCCTCTGCTTTGATTCGAGTTGGTTCCAAATACGAGCCTCTAGATAAAATTGGACTTGCTGAAATAACAGGAAGAGTTTTGAGAACTGGAGGCACAAAGACTAAAACAGGAGACCAAATAGATGAAGAACTTGAAAGCATAGCTGCTGAGATTTCAACTTATATAGATGTGAGCGAAGGAGGAGCCTATATGTCTGCTATGAAAGAGAGTTTTGACCAGGCTCTTTCAATTTTTGCTGATATATTAATAAATCCAGTTTTTAGTGAGGATAAAATTGAACTTGCAAAGCTCGAACAAAAAACAGCAATTTCAAGAAGAAATGATAACCCCATGGCAATTGCAAATAGAGAATTTATAAAATTAGTATATGGTCCTAAGAGTCCTTATGCCCGTCATCCCGAATATGAAACAATTGATAACATAAAACGAGAAGATATTATTGCCTTTCATAAGAAATATTTTCATCCTAATAATGTAATACTGGGAGTATGGGGAGATTTTAAAACAAAAGAAATGATTAAAAAACTTGAAAGAGTTTTTAAAGACTGGAAGCATGAGAAAATAGATTTTCCACCTGAACCAGAAGTTAAAGTCGATTTAAAACCATCGGTTAATTTAATTAGAAAAACAGATGTTAATCAAACAAACATTAGAATCGGGCATATAGGAATCAGAAGGGATAACCCCGATTATTTTGCACTGCAGGTTTTGAATGAGATACTTGGAGGAGGGTTTTCCTCTCGTCTTTTTAAGAAAGTTCGTTCTGAGCTCGGGCTTGCTTACGCAGTATGGGGTGAATTTATTGCTAATTATGACCATCCAGGCTTATTCTTTGCAGGCTGTTCAACAAAATCTGCGTCAACCTGTCAGGCGATTAAAGCTGTAATCAATGAAATTAAAAAAATAGTTGAGGAGGGAGTTAATGATGATGAGTTGAAAAAAGCAAAGGACAGTATTCTGAATTCATTTGTTTTCAATTTCGACACTAAAAGAGAAATAGTGGAAAGATTAATGACATATGAGTATTATGGATATCCCTCTGATTTTCTTCAGAAATATAAAAGAAATATAGAAAAGGTTACAAAAGAAGATGTTTTGAGAGTAGCTAAAAAATATGTCCATCCTGATAAATTGATAATTCTTGCAGTGGGGAATGATAAGGATTTTGATTGTCCTCTTTCAGAATTTGGTCCAGTTAACGAAATTGATATTACAATTCCTGAACCTAAGGTTAAGAAAGAGGAAATTCCTGAATTATCAGAAGAGATGGTGATTAAGGGCAGAAAAGTTTTGACCAGCTCGATTAAAGCATTGGGTGGATTGGAAAAAATTAAAGAGATAAAGAATATCTCGATTGTAAAAGAAACTAAACTTATTACTCCTCAAGGAGAATTCAAGATTCCAAACAAAGAAATAATAGTTTACCCTGGTAAAATCCGCAGTGAAGCTAATATGCCATTTGGAAAGATTATAGTTGTTGTAGATGGTGAGAAGGGCTGGATGAAGGGTCCACAGGGAATACAGGATTTGCCAGAATCTCAATTAAAAGACCAGAAAGAGGGTATTAAAAGGGATACAATTTGGATTTTGAAAAACATTGAAAAAGAGAAACTGAGAATTCAAGCCTTAGAACCTGAAGAAATCGAGGGTAAAAAAGTAAATATAGTTTTAATCGTTGACAAAGAAGGAAATTCGATTAAGTTTGCTTTTGATCCTGAAAATGGCTTAATCTTAAGAAAATCCTATCAAGGAAAAACAATGATGGGTCCTGCTAAAATTGATGAATTTTATTCGGATTATAGAGAAGTTTCTGGCATAAAAATTCCCTTTCATATTGTAATAAATGCGAATGGCAAAAAATTTGCGGAGGAAGAGATAAAAGAGGTAAAAATAAATTCTGAGATACCCGAGTCTCTTTTTGAAAAACCAAAAGAGGAAAAGAAAAAATAGAAATTTGAAGATAAGACTTAATAAATTCATTTCTCTTTGTGGAATAACTTCGAGAAGAAAAGCGGATGAGTTAATAAAGCAGGGAAGAGTAACGGTTAATGGAGAAATAGTAGAAAAATTAGGAATAAAAGTTGACCCTGAAAAGGATATTGTAGAACTCGATGGAAAGAGAATCACTTATGGGAAAAATTTTATATACATAGCCCTTTATAAACCAAAAGGTTATATCGTTTCCCTTCGAGACCCCTTTAATAGACCAAAAATAATAGATTTACTATCTGATTTAAAGGAAAGAGTTTTTCCTGTAGGAAGGCTGGACTACGACAGTGAAGGAATATTACTTTTAACTAATGACGGGGAGCTTGCAT
>CAZWBN010000165.1:0-4368 GCA_964632095.1 uncultured Clostridia bacterium
GAATACCCTGATAGACCAGGCTATCTAATTGATATGGATTTGATATATCCAGAAGGCTTTGGAGAAGCTCTTTCTGGAGGAGAAAGGGAATTCGAGTATGAAAAAATAAAAAGAAGAATAGAGCTTAAGGGAATTGAACTTGAAATTTACGATATTTATCTTCAATTTGCTAAAAGAGGTCTTTATCCATCCGCAGGATTTGGAATTGGAATAGAACGATTAACAAGATACATCTGCGGGCTCAAAAATCTCGAAGAATGCAGACTATTTGCTAAACTTCCGGGTGTTTTAGGACTCTAAAATTGAAATTAGAAATTTAATTATCTCTTAATTGGATAAGGAGGACGTTTTGGCTTTTTTGGAGGATTTTTCTCAAGTTCCTTAAGAACTATTTCAACTGCTTTCTCAAGTTGTGGGTCATGACCTGCTATTACTTCAGCAGGAGTATATTCAACTTCAATATCTGGATAAACTCCAATATTTTCAACTTCCCATTTTCCATCCGGACTCCAGATAGCAACTCTGGGAGCAGTGACATATCCACCATCCATCAAACGAGGATAATCATAAATTCCAATAAGTCCTCCCCATGTCCTCTTTCCAACTAATTTCCCAAGTCCTCGTCGCCTAAAATAAAGAGGTAGAGCATCTCCTCCAGAACCTGCATATTCATTAATAATCATTACTTTTGGACCGAAGATTGATGCAACAGGAGTGGTGAAATCCTTTCCATCCCTTGTTGCCCAATAACTTAGGAGAGGACGGTCCAGCATATCAACTATATAATCCGCTGCATAGCCTCCTCCATTAAACCTCTCATCTATTACAAGCGCCTCCTTTCCAAGCTGAGCATAGAAATAACGATTAAAATAAGTGTATCCTGCACCTGCTGTATTTGGCAAATAGACATAGCCAACTCTTCCATTTGAAAGTTCATGGACTTTTCTGAGATTGCTTTCGATCCAGTCTCTATTTCGCAGAGCTCTTTCACTTGCAATTGGAACAACAGTTACTGTTCTGCTTCCTTCCTCTGTTAGTTTGGAATTTACTGTCAAAGTCACCATTTTTCCTGCTGTTTTTTCAAATAGGCTATAAATATTGATTGGAGCCTTAAGTTCCTTCCCATTAACCCTTAATATATAATCACCAACTTTTACATTTACCCCGGGTTCAGTAAGAGGAGCTCTTAAATCTGGATTCCAGTTAAGTCCACTGTAAATCTTTTTAATCCTATAGCGACCATTTACAATCTCAAAATCTGCTCCGAGAAGACCTCCCGGAACCCTTTCCACTTTTGGATAATCTCCTCCTCCAACATAAGCATGTCCAACATGTAATTCACCTATCATTTCTCCTATAAGAAAAGTTAAGTCACTTCTATGAGCAACAAAAGGGAGAAATTCTCCGTATTTTTCCCTCATTTTTGGCCAGTCAACACCATGCATTCCAGGGTCATAAAAGAAATCGCGATTTATTCTCCATGCTTCAACAAACATCTGTTTCCATTCTGCTCGTGGGTCTATTTTGACCTCCATTGCTCCTGTACTAATCCTCCCATCCCCTACTTTAACTTTTCCAGAAGTACTAACAATTCCCCAGATTTTCTTTGCTACATAAAGCAATTTTTTCCCATCAAAGGAAATGTCATATCCAGTTATTCCTTTTAGAAAAGGTTTAGCTTTTCTTTCTTTCATGTCAAAACGATGGAGAATATAGTCTCTGGTATCAGGTTTGTATTCGAGGTAGAAAAGAACTCCTTCTGGACCAGTTATCAGGTTATAATACCGCCCCGCAGGCACGGGCAGAGCTAAAATTCGCTGGTCAATATTTTCTAAATCTATTCGGAATTGAACCTTCTCTTCTTTTTTCTTTTTTTCTTTTTCCGGCCCTTTTTCCTCATCACTTTCTGGTGCAAATGGTGAAGGCAAATCCTTTCTTAAAACCACTACATATAAATTTCGAGTAAATCTCTGATTATAAGAGGAAAGGTCGAGCCAGCAATTCCGAGGTCCAATATCAGTGCTTGCTGAAAAATATAGATATTTATTGTTTCGGTCAAAAGTTGGATAAGTAGCATCACTCATTCCATCAGTAAGCTGATATTTCTCTCCAGTTTCAAGAGAATAAAGAAAAATTGCTCTAAAGTGATTATCAAGGCGTTTATCATATGCAATCCATTTACTATCAGGAGACCAGACTGGTTTCATTGCTCTTTCGGGATGGGAATAGGTATCGGTATCAATTAAAATCGGTTTCTTCTTGGTTAAATCCATATAATATAGATTTAAATGATTATCTGTGTAAGCAATCTTTTTCCCATCAGGGGACCACACAGGCTGATAATAAAAAGCAGGTTTTCCAAGTTTAATTCGTGTGGGCTCCTTTTCTCCTTTCTGATCAATAATATACAATTCATACTCTCCTGAAATATCTGATAAATATGCGATTGATTGTCCATCCGGAGACCATGCAGGATAACGGTCGCATGCTCCTAGACTCTGTGTTAGATTCCGGATATCTCCCTTTTTTGCAGGAACAGTTAAAATTTCTCCATGCGCCTCAAAAACAGCTCTTTTTCCTGTTGGAGAAAGGTCAAAACTTTGAATTTGGTCAGCAACTTTAATATAGCGTGGACGAACATTTATCAAATCACTTGGAACGAAAATGCTCACTTTTTTCGATTTCTTAGTCTTTGGATCAAAAATATAAATACTACCTTCGCACTCATAAACAATAATTCCTCCGCCTGCAGATGCCCATTTTATATCAAAATCTTTATGATTAGTGAGCTGAACAACCTCTTTAGATTTTAAATTATAAGAGAAAAGATTCATTGTTCCATTTCTATCTGAAAGAAAATAAATATTTTCACCAATCCACATTGGAAAAGTATCACTTGCATTTACATGTGGAATTTCTTTATAAGAGTAATTTGATAAATTAAATATCCAAATAGGAGTAGTCTGCCCTCCTCTATATTTCTTCCAGGTATTGAAAGCATTTCTTAAAGGTGTGTAAGCAATAAATTTCCCATCAGGCGAAAAGGCACCCATTTCAGCCATTGGCATAGGCAAAGGCTCAGGAAAACCACCAGATGCATCTACTGTGAAAAGACGATTGAAACGACTGAAACTGTAACGACCTGACCTGAAAATTACTTTTTTACTATCAGGAGTCCACCCTTCAACTAAGTCACTTTCAGGGTGATAAGTTAACCTCTTTGGAGAACCACCCTCTGCTGGAATAATATAGACATCCACATTTCCATCATAATGGCCAGTAAATGCAATATATTTTCCATCAGGGGAATATCTTGGAGAGGTCTCCATTCCAGGATGAGCTGTGAGACGCCGCGCTTCCCCGCCTTTTATTGATACTGTCCACAGATCTCCTCCATATACAAATACAATTTCTTCACCATTTGTTGCTGGCTGACGAAGCAATTTTGTCTCTTGAAAAGAGAAAAGTGGGAGTAAAATAAAAACCAATAACCCAATGAAAAAAATTAATTTTTTCATATTTCCCTCCATATTTAAAAACGATTTGAATTTATAAATGGTTCCAAACAAATCTTCCGCTTAAATCTATTGAATCTTGCCATTTATAATTCTTCGCCTTTATATATACCAGTTATTTTTTTAGAGACTTGTTCATAGATATTTTTTGAGGTGAGTCCTTTATCCAAAAGAATTTTAAGGGCTTCTTTTCTATGGGCGAGAGCAAAACGATGAAAATTGACCCAATTACTCTGTGGAAAATTGTCTTTTGGCATCATTTTAATGACTCTTCTATCCAAACGCTTTTTTCTATCCCAATTTACCCTCCCCAAAAATGCTTCCTTTCTCCATTTATGCCTGTGATACTCATATTCCTTTGGAAACTTCGGAAGACCCAGTTTTTCTGAAATTAAATTTTTCCAGTATTTACACCTTTTTTTCAATCTTCCCTCTACATTTATACCTATTAAAATTTTATCCTTAAAATTATTAAATTCCTCGGGTTCCTCTCCACCAATTTGGAGCGATAATTTACATAGATAATTTCTATAAACATTCTCCACAAATTTTAAATATCTGTTTTCATTGGAAGCAGGGATATATTCATTTCTGTAATTAAAATAAACCCAATTGTAATATGGAACATCAGGGACTTTATAAGCCTCAACATGTCCGATTGCAGGAATTGGTCCTCTGAGGATTTTCAGTAACCAGAGTTTAAAATTGAAAATCATTTTTTTTGAAAAATTACTGTAAACGAGGAGTTTCTGAACACTGTTAACTTCTGACCATCTACCTGAAAAATTCTGGTGGGAAAAAGTATCTGCATATGCATGAAGTGCAATACCAATTCTATATGGATTTTGAGTCT
>CAZWBN010000166.1:0-4315 GCA_964632095.1 uncultured Clostridia bacterium
AGGAGGAATGGTAATGAGAAATAAAATTATTATTCCGTTTCTAATTATTATTTGTTTTATCCTTTTTATTTTTGCCCAAGAGAAAACCCTTATTCAGCAGGGAGATGAACTTTATGCTCAAAGAGAGGATTTATCAAAGGCTGAACAGGCGGTTAAAAAATATCAGGAAGCAATAGTGAAGGGAGAAAACAAATACGAAGCCTATTGGAAAATCGCTAAGACATTATATTACATTGGTTCCCACAAAACTGATAAAAAAGAGAAAAAAAGAATATTCTCTCAGGGAATTTATTATGCAAAAAAAGCTGTTGAGCTTGAGCCAGAAAAACCAGAAGGCATTTTCTGGCTGGCAACTTTAAGAGGTGTCTGGGGTGAAACACGAGGAGTTATAAAAAGTCTTTTTCTCGTTAAACCAATAATGAATGGTTATAAGAAAGTTTTAAAGATAGACCCGGAACTTGAAGGTGGAGGTGCATATAGAGCACTTGGAAGAGTTTATTACAAACTTCCTGGATTTGCAGGTGGAAGCAAACAGAAGTCTCTGGAATATCTTTTAAAATCAAAGGAAATCTGTCCCTCAAATCCTCTTACCTATATATATTTAGCAGAAACTTATTTAGCTCTTAAGCAAAAAGATAAAGCACGAAAAGTATTAAAAGAATTGCTTGAACTTGAGCCAGACCAGAGATGGATTCCTGAAACCAAAGAATTAAAAGAATTGGCGAAGCAGATGTTAAAAGAAATTAAATAATTATCCTCCTGAGAAAAAAGGAGATATTACTATTCTATCTCCTTCTTCAATTTTATCTTTTAGGCGAATACCTCTTCCATTTTTAACTATTAAAATAGGTAAATTCCTTTTAATATTAAGCAGAGAAAGCAATTCCTCTGCTGTTACTGATTTAGAAAGCTCAATTTCTTTTTCACTAAAACCTGTACTATAAGTTAAATAACCTATAATCTTTACATTTATTTTCATTTTTGTTCTATCTTAGTTTTAATTTGATTTATTCTAATCTTCTAATTTTATATATTTTTCGAGTTCTTTAACCTCTTCACTAAGGTCTAATTCCTCCATAGTCTTTTTCTTTGGAATTCCTCTTTTATCCCACTTTCTTATCTCATAATAATAATCCAGCAATTTATCATATTTATCGAGCTCAAGAATCTTACCAGCGATAATTCCTTCTTTATCAGCATTTGATGGGTCAAACCATATTTTTGGTGGATAATCCCATTGCCTGTTCCAGTCAGGAAATTCTCTTACCCAGAATGCTCTTATTAGTGCATAAATTCTATCAGCGACCTTCCAGAAATCTTCAAGCCCCCAATTCAGTCCAGTTACTTTATTAAAATAAACAGGATAGTGGTCTATATCCCATCCGAGCTCAATCCACGGAAATCTGCATGCTACTATAAATTCAAAAAGTCCTCCACGAATTCTCTGGAGCTGAATAACCTTCTCTGCTTTCTCCTTTCCGTATGACCCTCTCTCTGTCTCATTAATCTCAAAAGTAATCACCCATGCTTCTTTATGATGAGCTCCTATTGAACTTGTTGCAAAAGCAAGAGCCATTCCAGGAACATATTTACAGTTATAGGCTGAAATCTCAAGACCCTTAACATGCATTGCATAGGCTTCAGAACCCTTTCCGATTTTCTTTGCCATCCTCATGGTTCCCTGAGCAAGGAAATCTCCTATTCCATCCCTTAAGGCTGTTTTTCTCAACAACTCCTTTGCTTTCTCTGCATCTCCAAATTTAAAATCACCATCAATTGCTCCATGGTCAATTGCATCAGCATAAAATGCAAGCACGCCACCAGTGGAAATTGTATCGAGACCAAAATCATCGCAGAGGTAATTGAGAGAACCAACCTGAGCTAAATCAAAAATTTCAAGATTGCTACCAAGCATTCCTATATTTTCATAGTCCATTTCTGCCTTATGACCTTCTTTATCCAGAATCGTTATTCCACAGCGCATAGTGCAATTAGGGCATCCATAAGTTGCAACACGGGCAGCACTTAATCTTTCCCCATCTATTCTCCATGCTTCTTTATGAAATGTTTTTCTCATATTTCTTACCGGTAAAGCAGCCACTTCATTACACCACGCTAATACTCCTGTTGTTCCCTGTATTGACCAGCCTGTTTTCTTGTCTATTTCTCCAACTTTCTTTAAATCTTCGAGTCCGATTTTTCTTATTTCTTCTGGCTCAGCTATTGGAATCTTTCCTGTGCCTTTAACCACGATTGCTTTAAGATTTTTCGAGCCCATTACTGCTCCCATTCCCGGTCTTCCACCTGCTCTTCCTTCCATACTGCGAATCATTGCATATAGAACTTTATTTTCGCCTCCCTGACCTATTGTCAGAATACCAATAGCTCTTCCATATTTATCATACAACCAGTCAAGAGTTTCGTAGGAACCCTTTCCCCAGATTTCATCTGCGGGCAGGAATTCCACCTTGTCGTCTTCTATATAAATATATGTTGGCTTCTCTGCTTTCCCCTCAATAATGAGAACATCATATCCCGCTTTTCTTAAATGCTCAGTAACTCGTGTTCCAAGATTTCCGTCGCCATATCCTCCTGTAAGAGGAGATTTTGCAGCGACAACAGTCTTTCCAGTATTAGGAGCTGGAATTCCTGCAATTGGTCCAACTGCCACTATAAGTTTATTTTCCGGTCCCAACGGGTCCACTCCTGGTTTCAATTCATCCCAGAGAATTTTAATCGCAAAACCTCTTCCTCCCACCCATTTTCTTGCAAACTCTTCATCAAAACTCTCTTTCTTTATTTTTTTAGATGATAAATCAATTCTCAAAATATTACCTGTCCATCCATACATGAGAAAACCTCCAATCTTTATTATTACTGATATGAATTAACATACGAACAAGTCTTAGTCAAGAAAAAACGGGGTCTATAATGAAAACCAGGGAAAAATGAGAGAAAAGTGGCAGGACAGAAACCTCTTAAAGGAGGTCTGTTTCCATGAGGAATAATATATTAAAATTATTTAATTTGCAAGGCTATGGATTAATTCCTTACAAATTAGAAGTTCGAGAGAAAGAAGTAATTTTGAAAGCAGAGAATCCACACAGAGATGCTTATTGTGTGAGGTGTGGACATTTTACTCGGAGTATTCATGAGAGGGGAAGTGGAGGAAAGTATTTCATCAATATGCACTAACTGGTAAAGAAAATTTTAGACAAAATAATTTGGAGTTATTAGCAATTTATCTTGGAGAGACTAATTTAAGACCATGTATCCTTTTAAATTCTTTTGTATTAAAAGTCACCAATTTAAATTTTAATGTTAAAGCAGTAGCTGCGATTATAAGGTCATGAGCGCCGATCATTTCTCCCCTATTTTTGAGCTCAGCCCAAATTCTGGCATGAGTCCGCGCTTCTTCAACTCCAAATGGGAATATAGGAAATATTTTAAGAATTCCCTCTACAAAAGCACTTCTTTCTCTTTTAATACGCCTCGATTTTGCACATTCGACTCCATGAAGTAACTCACTTGCAGTGATAAATGAGATCCCCACTTCTTCCTCTTCGTATTTTTTGAGAAATTTTTCTAAAGAAAAACTCCCTTTTTCAGCCTCTATAATAACATCAGTGTCTATTAAGATTCCCATTTATCTTTTGCCTCCTTTAGAAGTGCTCTTGATTCTTTAAGGTCTCTTGCAAATTCCTTAGCAGATTCAGGAGTTAAATGCGGTATTTTCCTCAATAATGGTATAATCTCTTTCGCTTTGACATTTCGATTTACTGGGTCAATTCTTGCAACTAAAGTTCCTCCTTTAGTAAGAAGAAAAGATTCTCCTTTATATCTTATTCTTCCTATAATATCTGAAAAGTTTCTCACTGCCTCTGTTACACTGATTACTTTTATCATTCTTGTGTCTCCTAAAATAATATTATCATATTATATGATAATCATATAATATTATTCTGTCAATTAGAAAAGAAAGAATCAAAAATTATCTCTATAACATTTGAAAAAATACGAGCAGCGGACTCTTAATCTGTGGGAGGTCACATTTATTTGAAATTTGAATTTCAAAAAAAGAAAATAAAATTTTATAGTGATTTTAACTATAAATGAAGTCAATAAAACATATACAATTGAGTTTAGAAAAGAAGGATATAAATCTAAATTAGTTAATATTACTAATCATATTGGAGCAGGATGGATTATACTTGATGTTCTGGGAGGATTAATTCCAGTTATTATTGACGCTGCAACAGGAGCCTGGTATGAACTCGACCAAAAGAATGTAAACGCAATCTTAGAGAAACAGCAA
>CAZWBN010000167.1:0-4278 GCA_964632095.1 uncultured Clostridia bacterium
AATTCTTTATGCAAGAAAGGCTCTCCCCCCGTGATATTAACAAATATATTTTTTATCGGAAATTTTTTCATGATTAACTTATAATCTTTAAAGCTCATAGTTTTTTCTGACTTGTGGCTATAGCAACCTTTACACCTAAGATTACATTTTTCCGTTATGTTTACCGAAATTGTCTGGATCAAAGCCTTTCCCTCCTGAACGCCAAGCAAACATCGTCTATTTTTTCACTTACCCACTCGAATGTCTCTCTTTTCAAAAAGTAAAGGGCTACAAAGATTACTAAAATTAAAGCAATACCAAGTATTAACCAAATCCACCAGCTCATCCTAACCGCCTCCTTACTTGAATATTGCTTAAAACTTCAATTGTTTCTGGAATGAATATGCTCTCTTTCGGCAGTTCTTCTCCTTCAGTCTTATCAATAACAATCTCCCCTCTCCTCCTTAAAAAATCTTCCTTCACTTCATCATAGGGTTCGGTTTCAACAACATAGCCGTTATATACTAAAGCAATCTCTTTATTCAAATCTCCACCGACAAATGATTCTTTTGCTTCTTCGGTCCATCTGATTACGTAAAAATGTCCAGCTTTTTTAAATAAATTTTTAATCTTCTTTTCCGATATCATCTTCAAATTTTACAGTACTCTTTTTTTCCATAAAATAAGGCATACTTCCGAATTGCCTTCTTGCACTCTCAACAATAGTAGCATGAAAAGTGTCCTGGAATTTTGACATCTCTCTTATTAAAACGTTATATATCTTTGAGTATATAAATGATTTCAAGCTTACGAAAAAGCCTACAAATTTTCCAGTCTGCAATAATTGTGAGATAACTAAATGCTGTAATTTTCCATTTTTATCGTATAGGATGCCTAAAGCAGAATGCATATCCTCTTTTAATTCCTGTATATCCCTTTCCTCCTTTAACTTTTCTTTTAGCAGGTTGAACCATTCTTCTTTGATTCTATTTATTAAAACAATCAGTTCAGCTACATCATGCTCACTTATATGACTTAAGCTTGATAGTGATTCAATATGCTCAACTAAGTATTGAAACTCTTTACAGTATAGGCAAAGGTTCGTAAATTTTGGAGGTAGCTTATGCTTCAAATAGTCCCAGTTCTTAGGGCTTGGTTTGCTTAAGTCAATCATTTTTCTCCCTCCTTAGCAGTTTTAGGCTTTTCCACTTCTTGTTTTGGCTGTTCAAGTATTCTTTTAGAAGCATCAACAATTCTAAGTCCCCTTTGTAACGTTGTCAGTATTTCATCTTTAGCAAGTTCAATTTCTGGTTTGCTTGTCATTTGCTCAAAGTAGCTTTTCAATTGGCTGTATGAGGAATGTAAAGTTTTATTCATTTTTTCGTGTAGCAAGTTTTTTAAGTGTAAGTCTTGTATTGAATTCAGGGCTTTATTCAATGCACCAGAGAAGTTCACAAGCTGTTCGTTTGCACTCTGGAATTCGGCTCTCCATTGGCTTACCTGCTTCTTTAATTTTGTTATTTCCGCTTTGTATTTATTTATTCTCAATTCGTACTCTTTTTCTCTCTCCATATGGTCTTCCAGTTCTTGGCTTAATTTCGAAATATGCCTCCTGTATTTTGCTATTTTTTCCTCATATTTATTCCTTTCATAATCTTCAAGATGGTAAATCCTAACTTTTTCATCATTTTCAACTATTTCTGGATTGTCAAAAAAAAGCTGTGGTTCTAAGTCCTCGTTTATTAAAAAATTCGTATCTACCTTTTTTCCAAGCATTTGATTTGCCAAGTTTATTTTTCTTTTAAAAAAATCCATAATGTTTTGAGAACCAGCCCCGAAATAATGAAATTTAGAACCGTGCTTTATTAAAGGAAAAAACATACTGTAACCATCTGGATAATCCTTTAAAACAAAACCAGCAAATTTTCCCAAAGGCTTTTCGTTTCTCAAAAAAAAGTTCGGAAGTTTTTTTGATTTTATAGGTCTTCCCTTATAATCGCATAACCTAAAAATTAAAGTATTTCTTTGCTCTAATAATTTTTTTATCTTCTTTTGTTTTATGATTGACTTTACTAATTCAAGTTCTTGTTTTTGTGCTAACTTTTCCTGCCTTTTTCTTTCTTTTTTCAGTTTTTTCTTTGCTAACTGTGCCTTCAATTGGGCGTTTTGCCTTTTTATTTGCGTATCCAGAATTTTTTTCAAATCATCTGGAGATAGAGCTGGTAAAGGCACGTTGATTACTTGTTCCTTCTTCCTAAAAAAGTCTAGTAAACCCATTTTAAATTTTTTTCAAAGCCCTACCTTCAATGCCTAAAGATGAAGCACCGTAGGATATTTTTCCGCTACCGCTTCCCCTACTGAATAAATAAAGCAATGAAATAAATACTATGAAAGAGCCAACAGCAATAAACCATCTGAACCTTTCCCAGAAGCTTGATTTTTCAACGATTCCGCTCCAAAGCATGTCTCCGTTTTCTGTTTTTAAGATGTAAATTCCTTTTTTTGGCTTAAATTTAACCAATGTCGAATTACCAGAATCTATCTTTATCTGTTCTGAATCTGGGCTTTCTTGATTATATAAATACCAACCTGTTGCTTTGGTAAGTGATATTTGCGTTTCTTTGCCCCTTTCCAATTTACTAGGACCATTTGCCTTCAAAGTGATGTCTAAAGTTATTTGTTTTATAAGATCATTATACTCTGGTGAAGTAACCTTTATTGTATGGTTTCCAATTTCATTAAAAACAATTTGATTCCCTTCCACTTTTTTATCATCCACAAAAATTTCAAAATCTTCTATCTTTTGTCCAGAGATTTTATCAACAATTGAAACATTTACTTTCTGTCCCACTTCAAAAACAGGTGGATCAAAAATGATATCCATTTCTTTTTTATTTATAGTAAAAGAATAGTCAATTGTGTTATATCCAGGAGCATAAGCAGTTAAAGTGTGATTTCCTGGAGAAACTTTTATTTTATTCCCTTGAACTTCCAATCCATCCAGAAGTATAGTAGCATCCACAATATTGTTGGTTTTTGCATCCCTAACCTGTACAGTTATTTCCCCTTCCCCTGCCAAAGATTCTGGATTAGGGATAAGGTTAAACTTCAATTCTGTTCCGTGATCACCAACTATTTTTACTGCAAAACCGTTTATTCCGCTAATAGGAACATCCTTATAAGTAAAGTAGTAATCAAGGCTTGTTTCTCCCGATTTTGTCGGAGTGAATGTCCATAAGAATTGTCCAGAGGGTTCTTCAACTTTTATTCCTTTAAAATATTCTAAAATTGAATCGGAAAACTTAATTTTTATGTTTGGATTTACATTGTTGCACATAAAAGTATAGGTTTCATTCGGTTTTAAGGTTGTTGAAGGCAAAGAGCATTGAGGCAAATCGGAAAGAGATATTTTTTCTAAAGGAGAAGCCCCAGTTGTAACATGTACAGTTAAAGGAACAGAAATTTGTAAAGGATTATTTTCAGAATCTAAAGCATTAATTGTTAAAACTGCTTGGTAACTCCCAGTTTCCAAGCCGTTTGAATCAATAACAAGTGGAATAGTGAATGAACTTCCAGGTAAAACAGGACCTAAATTTTCTTCTTCTAGCCTGAAAGGTCTGTCCAACCCATCTTCAAAAGTTATAATGTCCCCGCTTAAATCGATTCCCTGAAAAACAACCTGATCTTTACAATAAGTACTTACCAAGATATTTATATTCTTATTTTTAATTGAATTTTGCTGTATGCTCCTTGTATAGCTTGAAGGGTACGGTATTAAAGAACACTTTTTTTCTTGCAGATTCTGAACGAAAAAGGTTAAAGGAATTTCTGTATCATTATTTATATTTATTTTTCCATAGAAAGTTCCAGAAGAAGTATTTGAAGGAACAACAACGGCAACAGAAAAAGATTCCGAACTGTTAGGGGAAATTGACAAAGAGCTGGGAGTAATAAAAATCCAAGAGGAAATATCTCCAGAAGAATCAAGATTTATTGTTATTGAATTATTTAAATCTTGGTTAAAAATTGAAAATGTTTTTGTCAAGGTGCTTCCAGCATAGCAAGATTCAGACCAGCTAATCGGAGTGACTTCTAAAGAAAAAGCTACTGGTAACAAAATAAAAAATAAAAAGGTAATTAAAAAACCTCTTTTTTGCCTCCTTGCCACTTTATATTTTTAGAAAACAAACAAGTATATAAATTTTTTGCTTTTGAAAAGGAAAGAATTGCCACAAGCCAAAGTCGGGAAGGCTTGTGGCAAGGAGGCATCTAAATGCAAGGTTCTATGCTAGTATTTAT
>CAZWBN010000168.1:0-4267 GCA_964632095.1 uncultured Clostridia bacterium
GGTTCAATGATCACCCGAGCAAAGAAAGAAGGAAAATACTGGAGAATTAATGGAAGAAAGAGATGGATAACAAATGGTGGAATTGCTGATGTAGCCTTGGTATGGGCTAAAACAGACGATGGGATAAGGGGATTTTTAGTGGAAAAAGATACGCCAGGCTTTACAGTTCAAGAAATTAAAGGAAAATTTTCTCTGAGAGCATCTGTAACATCAGAACTTATTTTCGAAGATTGCGTTGTTCCAGAGGAAAATATGTTACCAAAGGCAAAGGGATTAAAGGCTCCTTTGAGCTGTCTAACACAGGCAAGATATGGAATTGGATGGGGTGCCTTAGGAGCTGCTTTTGCCTGTTATGAAACAGCTCTTGAATATTCAAAAACTCGAGTACAATTTGGAAAGCCCATTGCGTCTTTTCAATTAGTCCAGAATAAATTGGTCTGGATGTTAAATGAAATTATAAAAGGTCAACTTTTAGCTTTAAGAACTGGAAGACTTAAAGATGAAGGTCGTGCCTCATATGTTCTCATTTCTTTGCTTAAAAGAAATAATGTTGAGATTGCTCTTGAAATTGCCCGAATGGCAAGGGATATTCTTGGAGCAAGTGGAATTACCGATGAATACCCTGTTATAAGGCATATGATGAATTTAGAATCAGTTAAAACATATGAAGGCACCCATGATATTCATACTTTAATAGTTGGAGAAGCCATAACAGGAATAGAAGCATTCAGATGAGAATAATACACACAGCAGATATTCATCTCGGTCATCGCCTTAGGACAGGAGATATCTTTGCTCAATTGAAAAAATTAATAAAAATAATCAAAGAAGAAAAAGTAAATGCTTTAATAATTTCAGGCGACTTATTTGAAAAGGAATGGAGTGCGATTTCTTCTTTAAGAGAAAATCTGAGAGAGCTTTTTTCAGAAATTCCTGAAACTGAAATTTTTATCCTGCCAGGAAACCATGATGAATTGTCTCCTTATCGGGATGAATTTTATTATGGCTCAAATGTGAACATTATAAAAAGAAGACCTTTTGAAATAAGAAAGCTGGGAGATATAGATATATATTTTTTCCCTTTCCATGAAAAGGGGTCAAGTCAGGAAATGGTTAAAGTTATAAAATCCAATCCATCAAAAGCTAAATTTAAAATAGGAGTTGCGCATGGAACCTATATGGATGATAAAGAAATAAGAGACCATCTTATTTTTCAGAATGAAGGGTATTATCCAATTTTTTCCTCAGATATAGATAAAATGAATTTGGATTATTTAGCTTTGGGTCATTTTCATTATACTCGATTATGGAAGGTTGGAAATACATGGTGCGGGTATCCCGGGTCAATTGAAGTTCTGTCTTTTAAAGAACCAGTGGAGAGGAAAGTGATAATGATTGAGACTAATGATAAATTGAGCCCTAAATTAATGAATTTAGGAATGCAGAAAAGAATTGGTGAAATAGTGATTGATGTGGATGAGATTGATAGATTAGAAGAGGTTAGGAAAGATTATGATATTTTAAGAGTTATTGTAACAGGAATAGTTAAGAACGAAAAAGAAATAATTAAAAAATTGAATAACTTAAAAAAAGAACTTGATATATATGAGATTAAAAACCTAACAAAATCCTTCGCATCAATAGAAGAAACAAAATTGGGAAAAATGATTAAAGAAAAAATCGATAAAAAAATAGAAAAGGAGCCTGAGAGAAAAGAATACTGGAAAAAAGTTTTAATTTCAGGTTTTGAATTCATTGAGCAGAGTAAAATAAGAAAGTGAAAATAAAAGAACTAATTATTGAAGAATTTGGCAAATTCAAAAATAAAAGAATTCTTTTTGATAATTCATTTACATTAATTTATGGACCTAACGAAAGCGGAAAAACCACGATTCTTGAAGCTATTGAGCACGCATTAATTCCAAATGCAACCTTAAGCAGGAATTATCCTGTAAGGGAATCAAAATTAATAATCGAGGACGATGATAAAATTTTAGAATTGAAAAAGGGAAAAGTTCTAAAGGGTAAATCTCGAATTGTAAACTTTTTTATTTCAATGAAACCAAAGTTTTTCAGAAATATTTTTCATATCAGAACTGGAGAGCTTGAAATTTTGAAAAATATAGAAAGCGGGGTTGATTTTGCAACCCACTTAAAAGAAAAAATTCTTGAGCTGGAGAACTTTTATTATTTTAAAAATATACTTGAAGATAAACTTGGTAATTTGATTGTTCCCTCAAAGAAAAAATCAAATATAGAAGAAGAAATAGAAAATTTATTTAAAGAGAAAGAAGAGCTCGAAAAGAAAAGAGCTGATTGGGAGAATATAAGGAGTTTGGTTATTGAAAAAGAGGAATTAGAAAAGGGAAAGGAAGAACTCGAAAAAGAGCTAAAGGAAAAAGAACAGAGACTTGAAAAAATGGAGAGAGCGAGAAAAATTGAAGCTTATGAAAAAGAGCTTAAGCATAGACATAGTTTAAAGAGAATTTATCAAGACCTGAGTTTATACGAAGATTTTAAAAAAGAAGATTTATCTTCTCTCGAAGAAATAGAGAAAGAATTGTTTAAATTGGAGGAAAGATTCAAAATTTCAGAGGAAAAAAAGAAGAATTTAGAGAGAAATATTGAAGAAATAAGGAAGGAAATAGAAAGACTTGAGAAAGAAAAGGAAGAAATTGAATTAAATGCTAAGAAAAATCTATCAAGAAAACTAATTATTTCTGGTTCTTTATTTTTATTAGTTCTTTTAAATATAATTTTAAAAATTTTTCTTTCCTTATCCACTATTTATCTCATTCCAGCTTTTGTTCTGTTTCCTTTAGTTGTTTTTCTTATTTTTGAAGCAATTTTAAAAAATAAAATTTTTATTTCTCAAAAATTAAAAAGTATAGAAGAGAATAAGAAAAACGAGACAAATAGGGAAGAAAGAGAAAAAAATAAATTAAAAGAAATTGAAGAATCTATAAAAGAGATTGACAATAGAATAAAAAATTTTGAAGAGGAAAAAAATAAAATTTTTAAAAAGACAGGAGTCAATTCAATTAGGGAGTATAAAAAATTATGGGAGAGAAAATTTATACTCGAAAGGGATAAAAAAAATTTAGAAAAGAATCTTGAAGGAAAATTTGTTTTGCCTGATCAGAATATAGATAGAATTGATGAGATACAAAAGGAAATTGGATTACTTTCAGAGAGAAAATTTGAAAAATACAATGAAGAAGAATTTATTGAATTAGATGAGAAGGTGAAATCTATTCGTGAGAAGTTGAAAAAAATAAATGAAAACATTGTGAGGATTGAAACTGAGATAAATTTACTCCAAGAAAAACTGAATGAAAGTGAAACAGAAATAATTAAAAAAATTGATGAAATTGATAATAAAATTGAAAGAACAAGGGAATTAAAGAATTTATTGATTGATTTTTATAAAATATTGAAGGAAATAGAGGAAGAGACTGAATTGTTTCTTAGAAATGTTATTGAAGAAGCGGGAAGCAAATGGTTTTCGAGATTAACAGGTAATGAATACAAAAAGGTTGAAATTTCAAAGTGGAAAGATTTTTATATTGTTCTCAAAAATAATGAAAAGAAAAAAATTACATGGTTAAGCAAAGGAGCTCAAGACCAGCTTTATTTCTCTTTAAGATTAGCTCTTGCTCAAAGAGTTCTTGGTGAAGAAGCAAAATTCTTTTTAATTCTGGATGACCCCTTTATAACTTTTGATAATTACAGGATAAATGAAGCTTTAAAAATATTAGAGGAAATTTCTAAACAGCATCAGATTATTCTTGCGTCAAAAGATGAATATTTAAAGAGTTTAATTGAAAAGAAGGGCGGTCAAATTATAGAAATAGAGAGGTTATAAAATGCAAAAAGATTTTCACTTTTATGTGGTTTATTATTTATGCCTTTGTTCTGGTTTGGATCCTGATTACGCTTACAAAATAGCTTACAGCTCTCAGTATGTAGATGATTCCACAGAGTCAAGAAAGATTTATCTTTTTGACAAGAAAGGAGAAGAAATTGGATTTATTGACCCTGTTCGGACTGCCCATAATGGTCTCGAGTCTTTCTGGCAAGAAGTATGGGAAAAGATTTACTATCCTTTTCATTTTGTTCCTGGAAATGAAGGAGAAAGGATAGAAGAAAAATATATTACAACAGATGGGATTAAAAATACACTTGCAAAAGAATTACTTAATTTAGCATTGGAGACTCAAAATCCATATAGAATTGGTATTGCACTTCATGCATATGCAGATACTTT
>CAZWBN010000169.1:0-4230 GCA_964632095.1 uncultured Clostridia bacterium
TCAAAAGAATATCGAATTGAATATAAATTTAAATGTTCCATGCGACTGAGCTCTATGAATTGGCTTAAAGCCAAACATTCTTATTTTTCCCTTTCCTAAAGAACATTCCACAATTGCAGCTTTTCCATAAAGTTTTTCCTCATTTTCAATAATCCCACTGAGTAAAGGATTGTATTCGGGATAATAGGCTATAATCTCGCCCTCTTTCACTTCAAAAACAGGGCTGTGACGGAAAAAGATTGCACAGTGTTCATCAAAACCATATCCAATCGGGTGCAATGTATTAATTTTAACTTTAAGAATTGAACCAGGACAATAAATTTCTCCTTTTTTCTGTTTTTCTTGGTTTTCTCTCCGTCGAAAATCTCGAGCAGGAAGGAGATTTTTAATTTTAAGATTAAAATATTTTATGGGTAGTTCAGAAGAATGCCCAATGATTATAAGTTTTCCTCCATCCATTACAAATTTTTCAATATTAGTTACGCCTTCTTTTCCAATTCCTCCTCTAAATTTAGGAGGAACTTCTTCCTTTCTTCCTTCTATTAAGGTTGATAAATTCATGTTCGGTATAATAATTACATTATATCTATCAATCAAATTTCCACTTCTTATTTCACTGTTATGTATAACTTCAAAAGGAAATTCAAATCTTTCAAGTACCCATCTAAGCCATCCTTCATCCATATTCGGCACCCAAGACTGATAAATTCCCACTTTTGGAGTTTCTATTTTAATCTTTTTCACCTTAATTTCTTGACCTGTTAAATAGACATCTACTCCTAATTCAGAAACTGATTTTAAAATAATTTTTTTGCTTATTTGATTAAAAGGAACAATTATTGCTCCTGGTGAGAAAAATTTTCCATTTAATGAAAAAGACTGAACTGCAACATATGGTTTCACTTTTTTAGAAAGGAGACGATTTATTATTATAGCTTCATTATTTGTTTGATAAGACAAGATAAAATATTTATTTCCTTTTCCATATAGTTTTCCCTTTTGAACTGATATATTATCTATTAACTTAAGATCAGCTTTAAAAGGATTTATAATCTCAATTACTTTTACACCCATTTGAAGAGGCAAAGTCCAGCTTGCTTCATCATAAGGTCTTTCTAAAATACCGGGCTGTATTTCTTTTCTTGGATAAATTTTAGACTCCAATAAATCTTTTATAAATGCTCTATATGGCTGGGCAAGGGGAATAACCCAGGTTCCGGTCGGATATTTTACTCCATCTGCTTTAAAAGGTTTCAAAGCTTTATAAATTTCTGCCCCTCCCAATTGTAAAACTCTTAATAATTTTAAAGCAGTTGGGTAATCTTTTTGTTTCAATGGCACAATATAGGCAAAGGGAGGTTCAGTTTTTCCTTTTTCTATTTGTCGTTTTGCAAATAGATAGTAATTATAAAGAAATTCTTCCTTCCTGTTTGCCACAGTTTTTAATAGAGAAAAGCTAATTATTTCTTCATAATCAATTATATCCCTTATTCTCCACCATCCTCCTGGCCATGGGTCGAGGTATGCAGCTTGAGGTTCGTAATTCACAAATCCTCTTCTGGTCAATTTTATCTCTTCCTTTCTAATAAAGACCGGAGAGGCAATATTTACACTTGCAGCTTCTGATAAAATACCTATTACATTATGCCTGAGAGGAGCAGCTCGATTTGCCATATTATACCAGGCATCAAATATGGCATTAGTGGCAATTCCTTTCTTTCCTGCATATGTCAAATCCCATGCCATTTGGGAAGTGATAACATATAATTCTCGTAATAAAAGAGGGTCAATGTTTGGATTTATTGGATCATAGTAAGGAGGAATAAACAGTCTTGGTCCATATTTACCCATTTGATGCACATCATATATAACTATTGGAAACCATTCATGATAATAAACCTTTGTTAGTAATTGAGTTTCTTTCTGAGTAATCATAAACCAATCTCTATTATTATCATGCCCTGTATAATAATGATATAACCAGGGTAAGGGTGAAGCTTCATAAGGAGTTCCAAGATATTTATTGTACCATTCATACACAATATCAATGCCATCAGGGTTTACTGATGGCACAAGAAGAAGAACAACATTCTCAAGAATTTTATTTATATCCGGACTATCAAGAGAGGCTAATTTATAAGCTAATTCCATTGACATTAAAGAAGAAGCGATTTCCGTCGAATGGATGGAGCAAGAAATCAAAACTACTGCTTTACCTTTTTTAGCTAACTCCTTTGCTTCATCATCAGAGATTTTGCGGGGGTCATGTAACTTATATTGAATCTTTTTTATTTCTTCGATTCTCTGTAAATTTTGAGGAGAAGAAATAACTAACATAATTAAATCTCTTCCAAGGGTAGATTTCCCGAGAGTAAGTAAATCTATTTTCTCAGATTGCTCTGCAAGAAGCTTACAATAATTTACAATATCAGTCCATTTTGCAATTTTAAAATCATCGCCAATTTTAAAACCTAAAACTTCTTCAGGAGGTGTGATTTCTCTTGCAAGTAAATAAGAGAAAATAGATAAAAATACAATAAAGACAACTATAATTTTAACTTTCCTGCCCATTTTTAAACTCCTTTTTTTATTAATTTAAATGAGAAATTCACCATCTTTCATCAAATATTTATCTCTCGACTTAAGCGTAACCTTCTCAATTAAAGCATCAAAGTGAAATTTACTTTTATTCTTACCTAATCCATAAGAGTCTCCAATTGCAAAATGAACAGTCCCGAAAGCTTTCTCTGCTTCCAGCATATTTGGACAGATTCTTGCATTCTTATTAGTCCCAATTCCAAATTCCCCGATGATTAAACCAGATTCGTCCGAACCAATAGTTTTTATAATTTCTTCTATTCCTTTTCCTTTATAGTTTACTAATTTTCCTTCTTTAAACTCCATCTCTCCGTGCCCAAGCTTATCATCAATTAGGTTTATAACTATTTTCCCATTAAAAGTCTCTTCCACAGGTGCTGTATAACATTCTCCTGCCGGAAGGTTTCCATGTTTACCCTTAATACTAATATCACCATTGTCAATTTCCCATTTCCTCCCTTTCACACTAAATTCAATTTTCGTCCCCTGCGGATTTTCAATAATTATATGTTCAGAGTCATTCAAAAAATCTACTACCTTTTTTGTAAAAACATCCATTTCCATAAAATCAATATTCACCAGCCTTTCCATCATATCTACTGTAATCCCGGGCATCATGCATATCCTTCCATAAGTGGAACCCATCTGCACCATGAACCCACGAAATGGCTTCTCTTCTATTCTCGAGTCTAACATGTAAGCAGTAACATCTGCCCTCTTAATCATCTCTTCAAAAATTTTAGTAGGCTTAACAATCGGTCTCAGAGTTTCTGTCATAAGGTAAGTCGTTGTCTCTGCTCCAACTTCTTTTGCCCAGTAAGCTAATGCCTCAGCAATTTCCATCTTTTGCTTATCAGTAACAAGAAGAAAATTTTCTCTTTCTTTAATTTTAAGAGCCTGTTTAATTGCTTTTTCTCCTGCCTCAAATAATTTACTTGCACTCATTTTTCTCCTCTCCTTTCACATTTTTAATCTAATATATTTCTTCTCTCGTTTAAAATAAAAAGAATATAAAAAAAGGAAGGGAGAAATCTCCCTTCCCTTAAAAGACCTGTTTCAGACTATATTAGAAGCTCCACCTCAGTCCGAGTCTGATTGAACGGACTCCGGATACTGAATTGATAAGACCATAGGTATCATCAAGTTCATATCGTGGAGGTGTATCAAAATACCAGAGCCAGCCATTTGGATCCTGATTCATATAAACTCTGCTTCTTCCACCAACATTGAAAATGTCAACATATACACTCAATTTACCGTAGTCTTTCAAGGAGAAATTCTTCTCCACCCTGATGTCCAAATTGGTCATAGGTGGATTCCTTCTTGAACCAGGTGGTTCCGCATTAATACTTACATAACTCTGCTGAACTGGTGCGTCATCAGGAAAATATACTCGAGAAAGACTTCTTTCCCATGGAGTTCCTGACATATGCTGGAAGTAAGCACTCACTATAAAACCATATGGAAGAACATAGGTCCCCATTAACTTAATCTGTAATGGACGGTCAAACCAAAGTGGGCCATAAGAATTTATCATAACATTTGGATTATCAAACATTCCTGATTCACCTTCTGTTGGACCATAGGTTGCTTCTGCATTACCTTTGAAGGAACTATAGACAATTGAGCCCT
>CAZWBN010000170.1:0-4211 GCA_964632095.1 uncultured Clostridia bacterium
CTTAATCAAATTTTAATTTTTTCTATTCTTCGAAATTTTATAATCCCTTCTCTATCTTCCACTAATACATCCAAAAAATATTCTCCTCTCTTTAATTTTAATGGGAATGAAAAAATAATATAATCCAATTTCATAACTTTTTCTTTTAATTCTTTAAAATTCCGCTCTTTTGTGAACTTGCTTACTTTTAATCCATTCTTTTTATACACGAAAAAATTAAATTTTAGTTCACATGTAAAGTAACCATTTTCTTCTTTATAAAAAATAGCGTTAGTTGGGAGTTTTATAATCACCTCCTTCTTAGATGGATCATATTCAATTTTAAAATTAACAGGTTTGTTTTCCCTTTTCTTTATATCAAAAATTAGTTTTTCTCTTTCTAATGCTGTAAGCAATTCTACTGGATAATTATTAATTCTAAACTCGCCTGTTCCTCTACTGTCAACAAATTCAATAGCGAGCTTATATCTATAATATACCCAGATTATTCTGGCTTTTAAATTAGGGTAATCGAGAAAGGGTTGTTGAATTCTCTTGTCGGGAGGACCTAATAGCAAATAAATTCTACCTCTGTCGGTTTTCCAACCAGGACCGCTTCCTTCTTTAAAATAGTGATTTGCAAATTCGATCCTCCTATAAAATTCGGTTTTTGCTTCATTTTCCTCAGTGGACGGATCAGGGTCTCTTTTTTCCCAGAATTCTTTTATAAATTGTTTTCTCGATTCACTATCAGGCAATCGAAGGAAAATTTCCTTTTCTTCCTTAGTCATTATAAACCGTGCTTTTGAATAGAATTCTTTGCTTTCCGGGTCTTTATCCAGATTCCGCATTGGATTGCAATTCAACCCTATAATTAAATACAAAAAAATTATTAATTTAAAAAGCTTCATTGAGTTATTTTGCATTTTTTTATTAAATCTTCTATTTTTTTCTTTTCTTGAAAAGAAATATATTTGCCCTTCAATGATAAATATTTTTCAAGATATTTCAATGCCTTCCTTTTTTCACCTTTTTCATAGTAAGCAATTCCAAGATTGTAAATTGGAAAATCATAGTCTGGCTTTAGCTCTACAGATTTTTCCCAGAATTTTATTGCCATATCCATTTTCCCTGTTATTCTGTAAGCACTTCCCAATCCATTGTATGCTGATGCAA
This sequence comes from uncultured Clostridia bacterium, assembly GCA_964632095.1. Taxonomy (GTDB): domain Bacteria; phylum Acidobacteriota; class Aminicenantia; order JdFR-78; family JdFR-78; genus JdFR-78. The sequence goes on from CAZWBN010000170.1 coordinate 1,156, forward strand.
GACCAGGGTCTAATTCAATTGCTCTTTTAAAATAATTAATTGCGAGATTTAGGTTTTCCCTCTTTCTATTTTTTATAAAAATAGAAAGATATAAAGAGCCCAAATTATTGAACACTTTTGAATAGTTACTATCAAATGACAGAGCTTTTTCATATGACTTTCTCGCTTCTTTATAATTACCCTTTTTCCAGTAAGCTACTCCTAAGTAATTCCACAATTCTGCATCATAACTCCATGAGTTTAAACCCCTTTTAAGAATTTTAATTGCTTTGTCCAATTTCCCAGTTTCAACCAAAAGGATGCCGTAGTCAGCAATAATAAAATAACTTTGAGGATTATAGCTAAATCCCTTTTCTAAAATTTCAATTGCTTTTTTAAAATTTCCTTGAGATTTATAGATTTCTGCAAGCCGGCAATAAGCTAAATCGAAGTCTTCTCTATTCCTTATTAATTCAGTCAATAATTTTACTGCCTCATCAATTTTTCCTGAATTATAAAAAGCCATTGCTCTTGTTAACATATTTTGAAAAGGAAGCAAGGTTTTTAAATCATCTTCCGGACCGAATTCTTTTTTCAAAGGAATAGATGGATTAGTGATATATCCAAGGCTCATTAATTTTTGCTTTATTTCACTGCTTATCTTCTGATTTTCAATTTTACCTTTATTAGAGAAAGAGAATTTTTTTTCAATTTTTTTTAGCTCTTCTTTATATTTTGATATTTTAACTTTATTTATAATGTTATTTTTTTCATTAAAATCCTTTTCAAGGTCATAGAGCTCGGGAATTGGTAAATCTATAAATTTCTTTCCATTTTTTATAAAACCCTTTAATGGAGCCCAACCCCTATTTAAATACGCATGAAGGGACTCAAAATAAATTAGTCTTTCTTTTATTTTTTTTCCTTTAATTAAAGGGAGAAAAGATGTTCCTTGAAGAAAAGATGGCTTTTTTTCGTTTATAAAATCACAAATGGTTGGAAATATATCAATGTGGCTTACATATTCATTTATTCTCGATGGTTTAATTTCAGGACCCACAATTATTAAAGGTATCCAGAGGGTACTGTTATATGCAAAATATCCATGCGTTGATTCCCCGTGCTCTCCTAAGGCTTCTCCATGGTCTCCAGTTAAAATTATTAAGGTATTATAAAATAAATTGTTTTTTTCTAAAAATTTAAAAATTTTTCCAAATTCCATATCCACATATGCTACTTCTCCTGAATATAAATCATCCTTGAATCTGCTTTTAAAGGGCTCAGGAGGTGAGTAGGGTTGATGAGGGTCCCATAGGTGAATCCAGCAAAACCATTTAGAATCTTGTTTTTTTAGCCAATCAATAGCAACCTTTATCACATCTTCTGCTTTTCTCTCTACATATGCGAATTCGCCTGGGCTCTTGGTGCCATAATTATCATCGTAGACATCAAAACCTTGATTTAATCCAAATCTTGAGTCTAAAGGAAATGCACCAATAAATGCTCCAGTAGAATAGCCCTTCTCTTTTAAGTATTCTGCTAAAGTTAAGAAATTCTCATTAACAATAAACCTTGAATTATCATGAACTCCATGTGTAACAGGAAGGACTCCAAGTAAAATACTGGCATGGGAAGGGAGTGTTAAAGGAGCATGGGCAAATGCCTTTGTGAAAACCACGCCTTTTTTTGCAAGATTTTCAATATTAGGAGTTTCCACATATTTTTTACTATAACAGCTTAATCTGTCGGGTCTAATAGTATCAATAGTTATAAGTAATACATTAAGACTGTTACGATTTGTCTTAGATTTTGAAATTAAGTAATTTGAATAAACCACAAATATTCCAATTAATAGAAAAATTGAAATTAAAGTTTTTATTTTAGGATTCAACTTATGGTTATGTTCTTTCAATGTTATTTTTTGGTTATTTCCTTTTTTAAATACTCAATAAAGCTTTTTACTTGCTTTGCTTTGCTTGAATCTGAATCATATTTAAGATAATTTTCAAATTCTGATAAGGCTTCTTGGTATTTTCCTAAAGCAATATAGGTAAGTCCTAATTGATATCTTGCGTCTAAAAAACTCTCATTGAGTTCAACTGCCTTCTTATAATATTTTAAAGCTTCATTAAATTGAGAATTTTCATATAAAGTAGTACCAATATTGTAAAGAACAGTTTCATTATTTATCTTTTCAAATTCCACTTTATTATACCACTCCATAGCTTCTTCTTTTTGACCACGATTAAGATAACAATTGCCTATTCCAATTATAGCATCTACATTTTCTGGGTTTTTCTCTAATACTTTTTTGTAATGTTCTTCAGCTTTATCATACTCTTCCATTTGGAAATAGCAATTTCCAATATTTAAGTCAATTATATAGGCATCAGGATATTTTTGGAGAATGCTCTCAAAGACTAAAATAGCTTCTTGATACTTTCTTTCTTCATAAAGTTTATTTCCTTTTTCCAAAGCGGTTTTTAATTCATCAGTAAGGACTAAGCCTTCAACTTTCTTCATGGTTATTTCTATATCTGGATTCCTCCTCCATTCTTTTATTTCTACACTTATTTTTTTAGGCTCATAACCTATTTTCTCAAAATCAATGTTCCACTTCCCTCCTCTTATCCAAAGGGCTTTCCACTTGCCGTTTTTATCTGTATATGTCTCAAAACCTGCACCAGCTTTTAGACTATATAATTTGACTCTAACTCCTTCTATGGGATTCCCATTTTCATCATAAACATAGCCCTTAATTTTACCTTTTCCTTGATATCCTTGAGAATATAAAAACAATGCTATTAAAATAAATAAAATTACTGTAAACCAATATCTCCTCATTTTTAACTCCTCTTTCAAATTTTAACAAAAATGAGTATAAAAAAAAAGCCCCTCGATAACTCGAGGGGCTTCTGAACTCGACTAAGGAATTAGAACTCGAACCTTATTCCGACTCTGAAAACAGCAGGGTTAACAATTCTCTTTGTTTCCATGAAATCAGCCTTATCAATACCAGCTTCTTTTTTCAAAGCCATATTGTTGTTAGTGATATTGAAACCATCTGCTGAAAGAAC
>CAZWBN010000171.1:0-1820 GCA_964632095.1 uncultured Clostridia bacterium
CTTCTTGATATTAAATTACCAGGCATGGATGGAATAGAAGTTCTTTCAGAAATCAAGAAAAAACCATACTCTCCGGAAGTTATAATGATTTCAGGACATGGCACGATAAAAGTTGCGGTTGAAGCAACAAAATTAGGGGCTTTTGATTTTCTTGAAAAACCTTTGCAAAGAGAAAGAGTGCTTTTAAGTGTGAGAAATGCTTTAAATCATTCAAGATTGAAGGAAGAAAATATTGATTTAAGGAGAAAAACAGAGAAAAAATATGAAATAATTGGTGAGCATCCATTAATGAAGAAATTATGGGAACAGATTTTAAAAGCTGCGCCAAGTAATGCAACTGTTCTAATATATGGAGAAAGTGGAACAGGCAAGGAGTTGATTGCGAGAGCAATACATAAACATAGTTTAAGAGCAAAAGAAAAGTTTGTTCAGGTAAACTGCGCAGCGATTCCTGAGGAATTAATAGAAAGTGAGTTATTCGGACATGAGAAAGGGGCATTTACTGGAGCAACTGAGAGGAAAATTGGGAAATTTGAACTTGCCGACCATGGAACAATTTTTCTGGATGAAGTAGGGGATATGAGTTTAAAAACTCAGTCCAAGGTTTTAAGAGTATTGGAAGAAGGAGAAGTCCAGAGAGTTGGTTCTTCTCAAATAATAAAAGTCGATGTAAGGGTTATAGCAGCCACAAATAAAAACCTTCAAGAAGAAATAAAAAAGGGTAAATTTAGAGAAGATTTATATTATCGTTTGAATGTTATTCCAATTTATTCCCCGCCTTTAAGGGAAAGGAAAGAAGATATACCCCTTTTAATAAATTATTTTATTAAAAATTACTGTGAAGAGAATAATATCAAACCAAAGAAGTTCTCTGAAAAAGCAATTGAAGTAATGATGAAATATCCTTGGAAAGGGAATGTGAGGGAGCTGAAAAATGTGGTAGAGAGGTTGCTTATAATGTCGGAAAAGGATATAATAGATGTGGAGGATTTACCGGAGTATATAAGAGGGGATAGCTCAGTATATTTTCCAGATATAAAGAATGTAAGAAGCTTGAAAGAATTTAAAGAGTTAGCTGAGAAAAAATTTATTCTTGCTAAGCTGAAGGAAAATAATTGGAATATTTCGAAAACTGCGCGGATTATTGGAACACCGCGAAGTAATCTTTATAAGAAACTCGAGCAGTATGGTATAAAAGTAAAAGCCGGGGTAGGTGAGGTGATCGCTCCTCCCGAGCAATCAGGAGGGGAGGAAAGTCCGAACTCCACAGGGCAGGGTGGTCCGTAACACGGACGGCTCTTCCGGGAAACCGGGGGAGTACGGAAAGTGCCACAGAAAATATACCGCCCCGTAAGCGGAGCATGTTGCTCTTTACGGGGTAAGGGTGAAAAGGCGAGGTAAGAGCTCACCGGCACGGTGGTGACACCGTGGCCTGGTAAACCCCACCCGGAGCAAGACCAAATAGGCCCCGTTGCTTCTGGCTCTGACCAAAAGCAGGAGATGGCCCGTCTCCAAGGGGCGGGTAGGTCGCTTGACCCTGGCAGCAATGTCAGGGCTAGATAAATGATCACCACCTCCGATAAATTCGGAGGCACAGAATTCGGCTTACCACCTGCCCCGGCTTTAACATTTTTTCAAGAATTTACTTTGAATTAGGAATATTGGGCTGGAAATTTGCTCTTATACGTTTCACAACAACTTTTTTATTTCCACCTATAGCAGGACTCTTAGCTCAAATTTTATTTTCAAATGTAAAATTATAATTTAAACCAATAGAAACATCTTTTCCATACTTCCTTGATTGTTGCCATTCACGGGAC
>CAZWBN010000171.1:1920-4166 GCA_964632095.1 uncultured Clostridia bacterium
TTGGAGAAAATGATTTTCCAGTTACTCCAGCTCATACTCCTCCAGCTTTTGGTTTATCGTATACCCATTTCTTTTTTAACAAAATAGGTTTTGAACTGGATTTCAGATATTTTTTGAGTTCAAAATTGACCCTTGAAGACCCATCAGATGGAGACAAGGTGAAAATAGATAGTTCCAAACATTATGCATTAACAGGGAACTTTGTATATCGAATTTTAAGTGGAAAACTTAGACCCTATCTTTTATTAGGGGCAGGGTTCGACACTCTTGTTGATGTAAAGGATCAGGAATTGACCACTGAATATGGGTATCCCTTCACACTTTATGCTCCGGAAAAGAAGACAGATTTTATAGCTAATGCAGGAGCAGGTATTGAATATTTTGTTTTTTCAAGTCTTGGAGTTAGATTTGATATGAGATATGTTTTTATACCGAAAACCAGCGAGCATCCAGCCATTAACAGTATTAACTTTGCTTTTGGAATTTTTTATGGATTTTAAATAGGATACTTCTAAAGAGCTATATTTTTCATAATAATTAGATTACCCCTTTTAAATCCCGTGTTAAATCATCAAACTATGTAACCCAAATAAGTATTAATGATTTAATTCACCCTTGAGGAGACCGCAAAATATTTCAGGAAATAAGAAATAAAGAGGGTAAAGGAAGCTGTCGAAGGGAATTTTGGTGAAACAAAGCGTAGCCGTATGCGCGCTGTTATATTCTCCAAGCGGAGCGCAGGGTCGAGTAGCGCAGGTGTAAGTCAAACGATGCGGAAGTTCAGGTGCCTGTGCTAATTTCTATCTCCTGATTATTTTTGTCTAAAACAAATGTCTCGGTTTTTCCATCACAAAATTTCTTAATTAAATTAGCTAATTCACAAATTATTTTTTCTATTTCTTCTTTTGTGACAGGAGGTAAACCTTCAACAACTAAACATACATTTTTTGTTTCCTCTGTCATTTTTGTTTTATCACATTCTCTCCAGTTCCATCTCCTACATAAAACTTCTTTATCATCCATATAGACAACTTCCCCTGGTCTTGGATTCTTTATTTCTTGAGAATTAAGCTCTACAAATTTTTCATCGCCTTTAGCAAATTTAAGAATTATATCTCCTTGCACTTTATCAATATCATCTCCACCAACTGGAACCATGTGCTTTACTGATATGTAGTTGTAAACATCTACAATTTTATTTATATGTCTAAGTTGAATCCCTTGAAGTATCATTCTATAAAGACTCTCAACAGAAGATTTGTATTTCTTTGGTTTTGCACCAAATAAAGAATATGCTTTTCTCCATGAACTTATTTTAGGATTTTGTGAAAGAGTTTCTGTATCAAAATTTTCTTTTATTCTTTTCTCTTCTTCTCTAATCAAAGTTATGATTTCTTCATTTATCCCTTTATTATTGATATTTTTTGCAACAATAACACCAACAATTAAGCCCGGAAATTTTTCAAAAATTTTGTTGTCAATTTTGAACTTCATAATCCATAATCCTTATTTATTTGAAATAATTTGTAAATCTTGTTTTTTTGCGAGGATGTCTGAATGGAATACAACGGTGAGTATATGAGGCCTTGGGCGTTTTGAAACACCTAATATTCAAAATGTTCAAGCTACAATGCCGTCTGTTTATATTCATAATCATTCAATTTAACTATCTGTCGCTCAATGCTTTATATACATTGTTGTGTTTCGTATTCTTCGTTTTTCTAATTATTCCAATGTCAATTAAATATAATGGAATAAGAATTGAAATATAGGCGAGCAAATCCAATAAGTCGAAGGTGGAGTTATAAATCTTAAAATATTGCAATGTTTCAATTCCAAAACACACTATTATGAATATCGCCAAAGTTCTATTTGGTGTAAAAAATCGTGTCCAATTATTGTCCGCATACTTTGTATATAATCCTCTAAACAAAATATAATTCCATGCGGGACCAGTCATATCTAATACATAACTTTTCCAAAATTTACCCAAGTCAATCCAAATCGTTGACAATCCTAATGTCACAAGAGCAACGAGTGCTGCTGCCCAGTATGGTGCATATTTATTGTGTCTACTCTTTATTTTTTCTTGTTCCATATTAAAATTATATTTTGCGATACTCATATATTGCTTTTGAAAGAACAACTCCCCCCATAATTAAAAAGAAACCTCCGCTATACCATCTTCTTGATCCATCTGCCATAATGAGAATAATACCAGCAAGAATGATAAATAGAATCGCAAT
>CAZWBN010000172.1:0-4165 GCA_964632095.1 uncultured Clostridia bacterium
TTTTTCGCCCTCTGATGAAGCGACAAAGGTTGTCCAGGTCAGCTGACCGGTTACATTAACTGTTGTTCTCAGCATATCGAGAATTCTCTCAACACCGAGAATCAATGCTAATCCTTCCAATGGAACTCCTATTGAACTAAGAATTATAGTAAGGTTTATGAATCCTCCGGCTGGCACACTTGCTGTTGTTATTGCTCCAATCAGAACAAGGAAAAATGTTATTAAAAAGACCTTTAAGGAAAAATTCACATTGTATATTTGGACAAGGAAAATGACTGATACTACTTGATAAATTCCTGTTCCATCTCGGTATAAAGTAGCTAATAGCGGAAGAACAAAACTTTTAACTTCATTTGAAATTCCCATATCTTCTGCGCATTTCATTGAAACAGGAAGTGTGGCAAGAGATGAGGTTGTACCAAAAGCTATAAGCTGTGCAGGTCTAATCGCTTTGAAAAACTTAAGACTATTTAAACCTGAGATAAATTGAAGAGGAAAAGTGTATACAATCCCCAATTGAAGAATTATTGCTATCAGAAAAACTAAAGTATATTTCAGTAAACTGAAAATTATGGAAAATCCCAGTTTTCCAGTTATGGGTGCTATAAGGGCAAATACGCCAAAAGGAGCAAGTTTTAAAATCCAGTTCAGAATTACAATCATGCTTTTGTTAATAGCTGATATTACCTTTAAAATTGCCTCAGAATACTCCTTAGGAATTTTGTTCAGTGAAATTCCAAACAGAATTGTAAATACTATAATTTGAAGTAAATGGCCTTCTGCTGCAGATTTAATGGGATTTGAAGGTATAAAATCTAAGATAATTTCGCTAAAGCTTGGCTTTTCTTTTGTTTTCTCAATTTTCTGGAGTGTAACAGGCTTGTAGTCTTTTATAAGAGATTCCTTTTCAGCTAAGTTAAAAGTTTTTCCTGGTTTTAAAAGAAGAGCACATCCAAAAGAGATTAAGATTGCCAGAGAAATTCCAAGTATAAATACAATTACAGTTTTTATTCCAATTCGTCCGAATTTTCTAAAATTCGGAATGCTTGTTAAACCAATAGTTAATGATGCAAAAACAAGGGGAATTATGACGACGAGAATGAGTTTAATGAAAGCTCTTCCAAAAAATTCTAAGAATGAAACTTTATCACCGAAAATTAACCCTACTCCAAAACCAAGAAGCATACCAATACCAACTTGAGTGGAAAGTCCTATTTTTTTAATTTTTAGACTCAATTCATTCCTCGTTATTCTTTTTTTTCTTTTCCTCTTCTTTTTTTATCCAGTCATCCATTTTTTTTGGAAACTCTTCAAGAAAGGAAGAGTCAACAAGAAAAAGGTAGGGGAGGCGGGCATTCTTGATATAGACTTCTTTTTTATCTTTATTTTCGAACCCCACGAGTAAAGAATGTTTTTTCAATTTATTATCTTCCTCTGTCCAAATGTTAATTTTTGCTTGAGGCTTATCCAGTCCATATTTTTCAATTTTGAAAGGCGGGTCTATGAATTTTTTTGTCTCGAGATCAGCTATTTTTCTGATGAAACTTTCCACTTTACTGTTATCCGCTCTTACTTTTTTTGGTTTTACAAAATTCCAGTTGGATTCCTCATCCTCTTCCAGAAGAAAATCTTCTCCGTTTCTTTTTATTTCAAGTTTCTTTACCTCAAAGGTATAAAAAACTGCCACACTTTTTTCTCTTAGCTCTTCAGGTTTTTTCCCCAGATCCGTTATTACCAGGTCATCAGCAGTTATTATTTTTGATGAAAGAGATGTGGTGGCATAGAGCTTATCATCCTTTTTGGTTAAAAAGAATGTTATTTCTTTATTTTCAGAAGGAAAATTTAATGTGACCTTAAAATCAGGATTATCCAATCCATATTTTTTTATTTCTTCATCTGTTTTTTCCTCAGAAACAAATTTTTGGGCTCTCAAAGAAGAAAGATTATAAAGCAAATTACTTACTTTTCCACTTTCTATTAAACTTTTAATCGGTTTTTCCATAAACCATTCATCTTCATTTTTTCTAACAGCCTCCCAGGAGAGTTTCTTCCCAATCACTGTTATTTTTTTGACTTTGTCCTTTTCAAATTCAAAAATATCTTTTTTTCTGAAATCAAAAAGTGATTTATCAATCAGTGATTTTAAATGACTCGGGATTAAGACTATTCTCTGGTCATCTTCTCTTTTTGCGTAAAGTGTCTGGTCTAAAGGATTTTCCATACCAATTAAAAGAACGACTGGATTTGTTTTATCCTTTGTCCAGAGAGTTACTTTTGTGGAAGGAATTTTATATTTTTCCAAATCTTTTTTTGTTGGAGTTTCTTCTACAACTCTTTCAATTTTCAGATCAGAGAAATCATCTGCCAATCTATCTACTTCATATTGTTCTGCTTCTACTTCAATAGGAGATACGATTTTCCATTTATTCTCTTTTTCTTTTTCAAAAATAAAGGTTTCATTCTCTTTCTGGAGAGAGATTTTGGTTACATTTTCAGATGGAATATTTATAAGTTTTTCTTCCTTTTCTTCTTTTTTGCCTTTAATTTCTAGAAAATAAACAAGTCCCAAGAGCCCTATAAAGATAATTAGTAAAATTATAGTTGCTTTTGGTTTCATTTTTTCCTTCTCCTTATCCAGATTGAAATTCCAAGAAGAAGGACAAATGCTGGAATAATTATAACAGAGGTAAAGAAAATCATTCTTCCCTGCTGGGGTGTAAGATGAATTGTGCGAGGTGAAGAAGTTTTCGGCTGGATTGAGATAAGGTCTGCTTCTTCAGTTAACCAGTTTACTGTATTTAGAAATAAATTCCCGTTTCCGGAGAGATTGTAATAATTATTGGTCACAAAATCAGAGTCACCAAAAACTGCTATTCTGCCTTCTTTTTTGGTTACTTCTGTCTTCTCTTTTTTAGTTTCCTCGACTTTCGATTCTTCTTTTATTTCAGCCACAACTGCTACCGGAATTGGTCCCTGACGATCTTCTTTGGGATCGAAGGTTATCTGTTTCTGCCTGAAATTTTTCTCAGCCCATGAATTGGGACTTGTTTTAGCAATAATGCTTACGGTCACATTGTCAGGGACAGAATCTGATTTGTCAACTGAACGAGCCAAGGGGAAGAAAGTAGCGTATCGAAATTTTTCTGTTATAGTATGGGATTCGTACTGACTGACCACAGGCATAAAGTAGTCACCACCCAGGAGGCGAGAAACTGTATCTACAACAATATCTTTTTCGAGTTTAATACCATATTTCTTTAAAAGAGAAACAATTGTCTGGGAATCCTCTGGATCGACCATAAAAAATACCCTTCCTCCTTTGCTAATAAAATCCTCAATAGCCTCTATTTCCTGAGGAAGTAAATCCTTTCTCACTCCTGGAATCACAAGTAAAGAAATATCCTTTAAATTCTCTTTAAGAGCAAGGACGATTTTTTTAACCTCATATCCCAATTTCTGTAATTCATTTTTTACCTTGCTATATCCAAATTCTGAATCATCTTCTATACTTTTTTCACCATGACCTTCGAGAAAGGCAATTACTTTTTTCTTTTCCCTTGTAATTTTAATTATAGCGTTTGTAATATCTTCCTCAGAAGTTGAAGTTATTCGGGTATCTTTATCACCACATTCAAAGACAGTAGTTCCGTCCTGTAAAATGTCGTATCTTTTAACAAGACCGGGATTTTTATCAGGGTCTATAAATTCATATTTTATCTTTTTTGAATGATAGGCATAAATTTTTAATAAATCCTCCATTTTAGATTTCTGAAAACTTCCTTCCCTGAAAAAAGCCTTTATCTGAACTTCTTTTTTTAAGTTTTTTAAAACCTTAACCGTTTGGTCCGATAAACTGTGAATTTTACCTTCAGTTAAGTCAAAACGCCAATGATGATGTGAAGAAAGATAATTCAATATTACAAGAATACCAAGAACCAGAATAATAATTACAATCATATTCCCTGAATATATAAATGATTTTCTTTTTAATGTCTCCTTTAATTGAGAAATATTGAAAATCAAATAGCAGATTAAAAGGGCTAAGCCCAGAATTCCAAGAATTAAAGCATATATTTTTTTATATGGCCATATTTTTAAAGCAAATAATGAGAGAATAATAAGACCGATTCCAATATAATTAAATGTATCAATAACTTTCCTCATC
>CAZWBN010000173.1:0-4160 GCA_964632095.1 uncultured Clostridia bacterium
AGTGCTATATTTATAGTCAAAGCTGAAGCAGAAATTGAAGGATTTATATTAAAAAATGCAGGAACAGGAATTTTACAGAGATTTAGCCCAGATATTAAGTGGGTGGCTCATGACTTAGCTATTATAAATATGAAAGGGTCTGCAGTCTCAATTAATGATCCCTTCAGAAATATAGGTCAGGGTTATTTGTATAATGTTATAATTGATAAGTGTTTCACCGCTTTTCACACAAATGACGCCAATGGATTGGAAATTGAAAAATCTTTAATAACAAACTGCGTGAATGCTTTTTCCGGGTCGAATCATTTTTACTTCAATGTTAAAAAAACAAAAATATGGAATTGTAAAAAAATAATTATAAAAAGCTCTACACCACAGTTGCCTCCAAGGACAAATGAAATTAATTTAAGTCCTGATGTTTTTTCGCTTGACTCTTTAGTATATGACAATCAAATTGAGCGTTTAATAATATCAAAAATAAATAATCAAATTTATTCAAAACGCTATAGTGCGGTTGAAGGACTGACCTTTAATATTGTAGGAGATATATATTTTAAATTAAAGAATTATTCTGAGGCAAATGAATTTTATAAAAAAGCTCTTATTATTGGAAAAAAATTTAATTCTCAGGAAATTATTTTACATTCATATTATGGATTAGCATTAATTTATAAAAATATGGGGAAATTTTCAGAGTCTCTTGATTTTTGTAATAAAGCAATAGAAATAATTGAAAAAATTAGAAAAAAATTGCCTTTAGTGGAATACAAATCTGGATTTTTAAAAGATAAATTGCAAATTTATGAATTAGCAATAAATTTATTAATCGAGCTCAATAAAAGAAATCCAGATAAAAATTACATTAAGAAAGCTTTTTATTTAGCAGAAAGCGCAAAGGCAAGAGCTTTTCTTGACAGTTTACAAGAAGCAGATATTGGAGTTAAGAAGAATTTAAAGCAAGAATACCAAGAACTTAAAGATAAAATTTCTCGCGAAATTTCTTTTATTATGAATAAATTGCAAAGAGAACTTACTTCTGAGCAGAGAAAAAAACTTTTGAGAGAACTTAAACAAAAAGAGGAAAAGTATAAGAACTTAGTTATTAAAATTAAAAAAGAAAATTTACTTTTCAAGAATTTTCCGTATCCTCAACCTTTTGATTTAAAACAAATCCAAAAAAAATTACTCGATAATAATACAGCGATTCTTGAATACTTAATAGGTGAAAATTATTCTTTTGCCTTTTTATTAACCAAAAAGAATATATATGCAACTTGTTTAGCCAAACCTTATTTCCTTACTGAAATGGTCAATAATTATCTTAATTTTTTAACTTTAAAAGAAACCAAGAAATTTAAAGGAATTAAAGGAAGCAAAAGATTATATAAATTGCTTATTGGACCATTTAAGAATAAATTAAGAAAAAATATTAAAAAATTAATCATAGTTCCTGACGGGAATTTATACTATTTACCGTTTGAAACCCTCATTTCCTCAGGATCTCAAAAAATTCGAAATTTTTTATAGAGGATTATGAAATATCTTATATATATTCAGCTTCATCTTTAATTTGCCTTTTGAAAAGAAAATTTGATAGAAAAAGAGAAATGGAATTATTAGCAATAGGCTCTTCAAATAGTTCTCAATTTATAATTGGAGATTTAAGCTTATATTACAAACAATATTTCATCAGAAAATTTAAATTTTATCCACTTCCCTTTGTTTCTAAAGAAATTGAATCAATTTCTCGATTCTTCAAGAAAAATCTTAAAAAATTACTTATAAAAGAAAATGCTACAGAGATGAATATGAAAAATATAAAATTGGGAGATTTTAAAATAATTCATATTGCTACACATGGTCTATTGGTTAACGAGAGCTGGTGGAGGTCAGGATTAATATTAAGTAAAGGTAGAGAATCTTCCGAGGACGGGCTTCTTCAGGTTAGCGAAATTTATAGCTTAAAATTAAATGCTGATTTAGTTGTTCTTTCTGCTTGTGAAACAGCTAAAGGAAAATTAGAAAAAGGAGAAGGGATAATTGGTATGTCCAGTGCTTTCCTTTGCGCAGGAGCAAAATCAGTTTTATCAAGCCTATGGAATATTAATGATAAACCCACTGCTAAATTTATGAAATATTTTTATCAATATTTGACTGAAGGAAAGACAAAAGCACAAGCTTTAAGACTTGCCAAAATAAAGATGATAAATTCCAAATATAAACATCCTTTTTACTGGGCAGCTTTTATCTTAATTGGTGATTACAATTCCACTATAAAAATATCAAAACCGTCCTTTTGGGAAAAACTGTTCTAACATGAAGTGCATCCTTGCCGAACGGGCAGGCTTCAAGATGCATTTCAGAATACCCCAAAAGGCGCATTCCTAAGGTAATAAAACTCAATAAATTGGCTTGACAAAAAGTATACTTAATTATATATTTAAACTGTATAATTAAATACACAATAGGAGGTGTAAATGATCACAGTGGAAGAAAAAACTACTATTGTTGGAGTAGCTGAATTAAGAAAAGTAATGTCTGAGATATTAGAGAGAATTAAATCTAATATAGTAATATTAACCAAAAGAAATAAACCAGTTGGAGTTATTATAGACTATGAAGAATACAAGAAAATGGAAGAAATAATTGATTCTCTTGAAGATTATGTCTTAGGACATTTAGCCAAAGAAAGAGCCCAAAGAAAGGACAAAAAGGTAGTTTCGCTCGAAGAAGCAGAGAAAAAAGTTGGATTGAAGTGATGTTCAAAGTAGAAATTGATGAATTGGTTTTCGAGAAAGATTTTAAAAAAATCGATAAAACAAATCAACGGAGAATCATAAAAACTATTAGAAAAAAATTAACCACTAAACCTAAGGAATTTGGTAAACCTCTAACAGGCAATTTAAAAGGTTATTGGAAATTAAGAGTGGGTAAGTATAGAGTAATTTATGAAATTGAGGAGGAAAAGGTCTTAGTTTATGTTATCATGATTGGTTATAGAAGAAATGAAGAAATTTATAAAAAAGTTATTTCCCGATTAGGTTTAGAGTAATTAACATTTATAGTATTTGTTTGGAATTTGGTAGTATTAAGATCTGATATTTTAAGATGTCGGAATTTCAAAGTCTTAAGAGACAGTAAAAGCTCAAATGTCAAAGAAAATAAAAATAAAGCTTTTTTGACATTTATTCATTTGACATTCTTGCCTGTCGGCAGACAGGGATTCGACATTTGAATTTTGCTGAAGAAGGTGAGGTATATCTTGAAATATATTATTCTATCTCAAAATACTTTAAACCTGAATCTATTTTGCGGTCATTATCATCAAAAGCTTCTACTCTCCAGATATAAACTTTACCTTTCATTAATTTATTTCTAATATCTTCTGGCACAATTATTTTATTATTTTCAACAGTAATTTCCCACACTGTATTGAGCTCATCATCAATCAATTGGAATCTGTAATATCCTCCTTCTGCTTCTTTTAAAGCAATCCATTTAAACACAGAAGGCAGTCTAGAAATTTTTCCTACAGGCTCAATTAACATTAACTTCTCTTCTTTTTCTCCTCTAAAAATTTCTTTTTGATGAAATTCATGGATTAAAAAGTATCCTCCAAGAATGACTAATAGTCCAACCATAATAGTTACATATTTAACTGGCACAAATCTAAAAAAAACTCTTTTCTCTTCACCTTTTAGTTCTTTAATCCTCTGTTTAGCCATTTTTTTAAATTGTCTTTCTTCGCTGGCTGAAAATTCTTCTTTTTCAAAATTTTCTTGCCTTTTCTTAAGTTCATTGGATAATTGCTTCATCACCTCAAATTTTAGTTTGCATTTTTCACAAATTAAAACATGATTTATCAACTTTTCCTTTTCTTCCAAACTAATCTCATTTAAAAATGCCTTTATAAAAATTTCCTCATCAGGACAATTATCTTCTAAATTTTTATTGAATAATTTCATAACCAACTCCTTCAATTCAAAAATTAAAAATTCAAAACTCAAAATTCATAATTAGTTATTCCATATTCTTTTAATATCTCTTTTAAATCTTTTAATCCTCTATAATACAAATGTCTTATCCGATTCTCACTCCATTTTAGAAATTCAGACATTTCATTAAAACTCATTCCTATTAAATGGAGCTTAATTACCACT
>CAZWBN010000174.1:0-4133 GCA_964632095.1 uncultured Clostridia bacterium
GGACCATAGGTTGCTTCTGCATTACCTTTGAAGGAACTATAGACAATTGAGCCCTTCAACTGCCAGTTATTTGACATTCTTTTATCGAAAGTAATAATGAGTGCCTTATAATCTCTTTTTGCCTCTGGTGGATTTGTCCCCATCCAAGAAGGAACAGGTCTGTCCTCTCTTAAGCCATAAATTGTAATTGTCTGGTCATCATCTGTCCCAAAAACACCATCCCAGCCCGGGTCAACCACTTCATAAGGTAACCAGATTAATCCCTTATCATCTCTTGCGTTCGGGTCATATCCATTATTCAGGTCAATATCTTCAACAATATTTCTTGTCCACTTACGCGCAAACTGAACACCGAGTTTAAAATCTTTGAAAAGCTCGTGCTCAATTCCAACAATAACTTCATCTGTGTAGGGGCACTTTAAGTCTTCAACATAATAGGTATATTCTGGGTCCTGAATCGGATAGGAAGTTAACTTATACTTATCTGTAGGAGGAAGGTCCATTAATTTATTTCCATTCAGGTCATACCAGTACCAGTTAATTGAACCAGCTCCAAAAATTTGAGCAGCATTGTATTTTGCTGACCAGACAGGTTCATAATAACGAGCATAAGATGCCTTCAAAGCTGTTTTTCCATCTCCAAATACATCAAAAACTGCGCCCACTCTGGGTGAAAGAGTCAGGAATTCTACAATTTTCTTATAAGGAGTTGTAAGGGCATCAAAAGGTGAAATCAATCCTTGAGCATGCATATCAGCAATTAAAGCCTCAAGAAGAGCATTTGGATTAGTGATTTCAGGATTGAGTAATTCAGGACCATACTCGTATCTGAGTTCTGGACGGGATTGCTCTGGCTCATACTGATAGGAATAGTCCAGACGGAGACCGAGATTTAAGGCAAGTCTTCCTGCTGTTAAATTATCCTGAACAAATCCAGAGAAACGGCGGGTATTATCTTCAACTTTCCATTGACCAGGCTCTCCAGGACAATACCGAATTCTTAATCTCCCTCTCTTTCCAGAAGTTGAATAATAATAGGGATTTCTCGCATTAAAATCTCTCCAATAGCTGTAATATGGATTTCCGTGACGCCACCAATCTCTCTGATAGTATGTTTGCTCAAATTCAACTCCCATTTTAAATTCATGGTCTGCACCAAGGAAATTATCCTGAAATCGAGTCAACCAGACAGAAAACGGGATACGAATTCTCCAGTATTCGTCACTGTAACTTGTATATCCCCAATACACTCTGTTTTTTCTATCATAATAAGTATAGTTTCCTGCATATTCTGGTCGAGCAATGATTGGAAAATATCTGTAGACATATCCTCCTCGAATATCAAGAAAAGTATTTTGGTCAATTATCCAATTTAACTGATGACTGGTTGCATAGGAATCTTCGTGGTCCCAAACTGCAGTATATGGCCAGCTATATGTATTAGCTGTTCTATTTGTATAAACAGGCTCATATATATTGTTATAATGGAGCATTCCCATATATTTGAGATTCTTTGTGATCTGAAATGTTAATTTTGCAAAACCAATCCATTCTTTATGTTCAAAATCATAGTGTTTCAGCATTTCAGAAGTAGGACCACCAGGAAGATCACTTCTTATTTTAGCCAGTCTTTTTTCTGGAGTCTGAGCATTTGCTCTTTCCCACAAAAGACGACGACCATTAAGGAAAAACCATATCCTATCCTTTATAATTGGACCTCCAAAGCTAATGGAGCCATCTTTGTAATCTTCATATTTTGATGGAGGATTAACCTCTAATGCTGAAATCTGTTCCTCTGTGAACAGATCTTCAGCCAAGCTTTTACCAGTGTAATAAGTTGTAAAACCACCACTGAATTTATTTCCTCCACTCTTTGTCACTATATTGAGGTAGGTTGATTCGGCAAGGGGGACTTCAGCCGGCTGTGCACCGAGAATAACCTCCACTTCCTCATATACATCAACATTTACATTTATCGCAGAATAGAATGTTGCAGGGTCATTCATTATTACTCCATCAAGTGCATAAGTCTGTCCTCTAACTGTTCCACCGAGAACAGAAGATGTCCTTCTATAGCTCCTTTCTTCTGATATAGCACCAGGTAATGAATTCTGAATGTCATAGAGGTCCCTATTCATTGGGATACTTGCAATAAATTCTGAGCTATAATGAACATTTACCTTAGCTGTTTCGACATCCACAGTCGGAGATTCTGCAACAACTGTAACCTCTTCCTCAATTGTCGCCATTTCCATTTGCAGTTTAATTTCCGTGACCTTACCAACATTAACAATTACATTCTTTCGTATTAAAGTTTTAAACCCTGACAACTCAGCCTTTATAGTGTAAACCCCGGGTGGAAGAGCTGGGAAACGAAATACACCTCTGGAAGTGCTTATGAATGTTCTTTCTCCTAAAAGCGCAGGACTTGTTAAAGTAAGAGTAACTCCTGGTAAAGGATTGCCCTCAGTATCTACTACAACCCCTCTAATAGAACCAGTCTGTCTTTGAGCAAAAGTTATGGAGGTTAAAGAAAATGCTAAAGCTAAAATAATTAACAGATTGAAAAGTTTTTTACTCACTTTTGACCTCCTTTTTGAGTATTAAAATAAATTCCCTCTCCACATCCCCTTATTTTTTAATTCTTTATACCTTTTATTACCACCCCCTTTCATAAATTTTCTTCCCCTCTCCTTTTTCCTTAAGACTGTTCATTTTGCTTTTATACCTTCCAAAACCCTATTTAATATATTTTATAAAATATAATTTGTCAAGAGTTTTATTATAATATTATATTTCTATCTTATTCTGAAAACAGACCCTGCTACTCTTGTCTCAAAAATAAAAATAATATATATATAATTGAGACATGATAAAACCTGTTATTTTATTTTTTCTTATTATATTTATTGGAACTTTTGGCTATTTTATAATTGAAAAATGGAATATCCTCGAATGCCTTTATATGACAGTAATTACCGTATTTACAGTTGGATTTAAGGAAGTAAAACCTCTTACACCTTTGGGAAAAATTTTTACAATATTTATCATTTTCTCAGGTGTCAGTACTGCTTTTTATGCTTTTACAAAAGTCGCTGAAATAGCCTTTGAAGGAGGGATTAGGGAATTCTGGAGGAAAAGAATGAAAGAAAAAAAATTAAAAACCATATCGAATCATTACTTAGTCTGTGGATATGGGAGAATGGGACAGATAGTCCAGGAAAGGCTTGAAATGGAGAATATTCCACATATTGTTATAGAAAATGACAGAGAAAAATTAAATATACTTGAAGGAAAAAATTGTCTTTATATAGAAGGAGATGCCACATTAGAGGAAGTCCTGATTGAGGCGGGAATCAAAAGAGCTAAAGGACTGGCTGCTCTTCTCTCCACGGATGCAGATAATCTATACCTTGTTTTAACAGCTCGACAATTAAACCCTTCTCTTTATATTCTGTCAAAAGCACTGGATGAGGAAGGAGAAAAAAAGATTCTTCAAATTGGAGCTAATAAAGTAGTTAGCCCATATAAACTGGGCGGGTTAAAAATTGCTCAAGGATTAATAAGACCAACACTTGTTGACTTTGTGGATTTAATAATCAGAAGACAGGAACTTTCTCTTTTTATGGAAGAATTTATTGTAAGTAAACAATCAAAAATTGTTGGATTTTCTTTAAAAGAAGCGGATATCAGAAAAAAATCCAATGTAATTGTAGTTGCCATAAGAAAACCTGGAAAGGAAATTTGTTTCAATCCTGACCCTGAAACGAAAATTGAAGTAGGAGATACTTTGCTGGTTCTCGGAAATGGAAAAGGAATTCAAGATTTCAAAAAGAACTTCTTGAGTTAAGAATTAAAGTCATTATATTAAAACAGGTCTGATAAAACTGTTTTTTTCTCTGATTCAAGAAAAATCCATGGATATAGGGATATTTTACTATTAATACCTTATTTCATCCCAGTTTTTAATTTTTAATCATTTAATCATTATATTTCCTGTCTTCTATTTTTATCAAACTTCTGCACTCTACAATTTCCGCTATTTATTCCAATATCTGAAATATCTGAAACACGATAGAACATATAATTCTCATCTGTTTCTGATTCCTTGATTATTAAGTCTTCTTGTAATT
>CAZWBN010000175.1:0-4073 GCA_964632095.1 uncultured Clostridia bacterium
ATTATTCTTACCTTCTTTGTATCAGGTTATAGTATTTCAATTGAAAAATTAAATGAAGCAAAAGCCCTTATTAAAAAAGGGGTTGATAACTGGAATGAAAAAACATTAAAAGAAGCAAGAGACCTTCTTTTAAATCTTATTCTAAAGGAGAAAGGCAATCCTTATTTATTTTATTATTTAGCTCTTGCTGATTACAGGCTCACAACTTTTTATATAGGAAGGGATAGTAAAAAAACCGAAATATATTTAAAGGAGGGAAAAGAATACCTAAAGAAAGCCATGGAACTTGAACCAAAGGAAGGTGAATTTTATGCTCTTTATGCCTCTCTTCTGGGAATGGAAATAGGATTAACGCCTCAAGATGCAATGTCATTGGGCATGGAAAGTGAAAGATATTTCTTTAAAGCTTTTGATAAGGCAAAAGATAATCCAAGGGTTAACCTTCTCTATGGAGTCTCACTTCTCTATACTCCCAAAGAATTTGGGGGAGGGGCAAAAAGAGCCTCAAAATATTTATTAAAATCAATAGCTTTATTTGAAAAAGAAAAAATTGAAGACCCTATAAAGCCATCCTGGGGATTTGAAGAAGCATACACATATCTTGGTATAGTGTGGTATGAGATGGATGAGAAAGAGAAAGCAAAAGAAGCTTTCGAAAAGGCTCTTGGTATAAATCCATCTTTTGGATATGCAAAGATGTGGCTTAAACGTTTAGAAGCTGATAAAAAAAGGCTGGATGAAAAATGAGATTTATATGGGCTATTATAATTATTTTATTAGTTTTCTCTTTCTCAGGAATAATTTTTGCTTTTGAAGAATCTTATATTCATGGAAAGGTAATTGATAAATACACTAAAGAGCCTGTTCCTGCTTTTATCATTCCAGAAGGCTCGGGAGGATTCACTGCTAATGAGGATGGCTCATTTAAATTCAGAGCTTCTGAACATATATCAAAAATAATTGTTTATTTTATCGGTTATAAGAAAAAGGAGATAACGGTTAAAAAGGGCGAATTCCTTTTAATTGAGCTTGAACCAGAACCATTGGAAGTACATGAAATTACTGTGACTGCGGATAGCAGTGTTTCAGAGGGAGGAGCTAAAAAAACTTTAACTCTTACGAAACTGGATGTATATAGAACTCCGGGCACTGCTGCAGACCCTGTTTATTCGGCACAAATTCTCCCGGGAGTAAACTCAATTCCTGATGCAGCGAGTTTAATAATAAGAGGTGGAGCTCCGGATGAGGTTTCATATTATTTAGATGGTATTGAGATAGAACATCCTTATCAAAGCGAATCCCTTAGGGAAGGATATTTCAGCATATTTGACAATCAGATAATAAAAAATTTTTCGGTTTCTACTGCAGGATTTTCTTCAAAATTCGGGGGTGCTCTTTCTGGAATAGTTAATATACAAACAAATGATTTAGTGTATAAAAGAGAAGGAGCAATAGGATTGTCTACAATAGGTTTAGTCAATTCTATGAATTTGCCTATTGGAGAAAAGGGAAGTTTTATTGGATGTTTTAATCTCACGCATTCTTATCTAATGACAAAAATAAATGGTGAGGAAGGATATAATTTTAAAAGCGGTGAAGCCATTGGAAAATTCGTATTTAAAATCAGTGAATTAACAAAAATACAATTCCTTTCTCTTGCTCAAGGTTATAAATTTTTTGACGAAGTGGAGAATTTAACTGCTAAAACAAGACAGAGTATTCTGGGTTTCACCCTTTCTTCTGTTTTATCCCAAAAGCTCTTCTTCAAAGTTATTTTATCCATTAATGATTATAAGGGGGCTTACAGTATCCCCTCCCTGTTTAATAAAGAAATAAATGATTTTATCCTGCAGGGAAAAGCAGATTTAACCTGGGATATGGGCACTCATTTAATAGAAACAGGATTTGATGTGAGAAGAAAAAGTGAAAATTTTATCTGTTGTCCTATTGATTCAGTAGCAAGTGGCATTAGATACACTTTTTATATAAATGATAAGTTTAGAATTAATGACAAACTTTTTGCAAACATTGGAATAAGGGCTGCTTGTCTGAATCTAAATAACTATAAAGTTTATTTTGACCCAAGACTCTCCTTGGCTTTCCTTATCAGTCCGGAGCAAATAATTAGATTCTCCACCGGTATTTACAATCAATTTGGGGATTATTTCTATATAAAAGATTTCCCCTCTCTAAAACCTAAAAAAGCAATTCATTTTTCTTTAAGCTATGACATCTTAAAAAAAGAGGATACTTTAAGATTTACTGTTTATAATAAAGAATACAGAAATCTCTTTCTTTTTGAAAAAGATAGAATAACAAATAATGGTTATGGATATGCGAGAGGCTTTGAAATATTTATAAAGAGAAATAAAAAATATTATGATTTATTATTTGTTTATAATTTTCTCAGGTCAAAAAGGAAAGAAGAGATGACAGATTTTCTGGCAAGGTCTCCTTATGAAATAGACCATTCTTTCACTGCAATTTTTACAATCAAATTCAAAGGCAGTTCTCTGAGCATAAGATATTCTTTTGCAAAAGGACTTCCCTACACTCCTTTAATTGGACGAGAATGGAACGAAAAAGAGGAAGAGTGGGAGCCTGTGTGGGGAGAAGCTTATAGCAGGCGTTACCCAAGTTTTAAAAGAGTGGATATTAGTTTAAACAGAGCCTTTACCCTGGGAGAAAGAATGTTTATTTTCTTTGCTGGAGTGATGAATCTATTTAATCACAAAAATATTCTTGAATATAGTTACAGTGATGATTTCTCTCAACAGAAAACCATTGGTTCGATTTTTTCAAGAACTTTTTATTTTGGATTTGAAATATTTTTGTAGTCAAAAATGAGATAGAGGTAGATGATGCTAAGAAAACTAAAAGTTATTATAATTTCTACGATGTTAGTAGTTTTTCTCTTTTACTCATATAATCTTGCTAAGGAAAAGGAAAAAAAGATTGTAAGAGGAGGAGCTGGCTATTTTTCATTAGGAGGAAATATTATAGATATAGATGCACTGAATTCAAGACTGGAAAACAAAGGTTATCCAAAATTTTCTAAAAATTTCTTTTCTCTGGGTGGAGGAGGTTATGGAATTATTGGGAATATAATAATTGGTGGAGAAGGTCATGGACTTATTGAAAAAGAGACTTCCAGTAATTCCTGTGAAGTCTCATTTGCCTGTGGTTACGGTTTTTTTGACATCGGGTATATTATTTATTCAACAGAAAAATTATTTTTGTATCCGCTTTTAGGAATTGGTGGCGGAGGAATGAGTCTAAAAATAATAGAAAAAGAATCCCCTGATTTTGATAAGCTCTTAGAGAATCCAGAGGGAAATGCTGAACTTTCAAGTGGTGGATTTTTAATTCATCTATCACTTGGAGCTGATTACTCATTAAAACAGTATAAATGTAAAAGAGGAAAAAGCAGATTAATATTTGGTATTCGTGCAGGATATATATTTACTCCTTTTAAAGGAGATTGGGAAATGAATGATTTTAAAGTTTCAAATGCTCCTAAAACGGGTATTACAGGACCTTATGTCCGTTTATTAGTTGGTTTTGGAGGCATTGTATCAGTAAAAGATTAATGATGAAAGAAAAGAAAATACTTTCCATAATAAAGGAATGTTTGAATGGAAATAAAGAAGCTTTCAGTCAAATTATCCGTGATTTTCAAAAACAAATTTTCAGCCTCTGTCTGCAATTTCTCAATTCACCTCAAGATGCAGAGGATGCAACAATGGATATTTTCTTAAAAATTTATAATTCCTTAAATTCTTATAATCCAGATTACAAATTTAAAAACTGGATATTTAGAATTGCAATTAACCATATAACAGACATTTTAAGAAAAAGAAGAAGAGAAAAAATAATTTTTTCAGAATTTCCTGAAGAAATAAGGCATAATGAGCCAAAAACTCCTGAATTTATTTTCTTTAAGAAACTTGAAATAAATAGAGTAAAGGAAGCTATCAAACAAATACCCCAAAGATATAAAACAGTATTAATGCTAAAGTATTATCATGACTTCTCATATGAACAGATAGCTGAAATTTTAAATATACCAAGAA
>CAZWBN010000176.1:0-4045 GCA_964632095.1 uncultured Clostridia bacterium
CCATGGTTTATTATCTTTATAACTAGAGTGGGTAATATGTCTTAACCGGAATGAAGAATTAATTTGACACTATGATTTTATTTTGTTATTTTTTTGCTGGCTTTTTTGAAGGATGGAAGGTTTTTCCTTTACTTTAATAAGTAAAATTTTAATAATCTCTGCTTTTTCTATTTCGTTTTTTCTTTTTTTATTGATATTTATAGATATTTCTTTTACAGATTAAAAACTAAGGAAAAAGTATATTGGACTATATTCGGTGGCCTTGTAAGGTTTATAATTGCTATAATTGGAATTTTAATATCAGTTTTCTCTCCTCTTTTCTATCCTCAAATAAAATCCTTTTTTCAAAACTCAAAGAATTTTTTAATTTTAATTTTAATAACTCTATTCTTATGTTTTGTAACTTTCTTTCTTGAACGTAGGACAAAATTCTGGAAAATAGAGGGGACAATCTGGCAACTTGAACGCCTTGGACTAAAAACAATTGAAAAATATCTTGAAAAAGATAAAAAAGTAGAACCACGTTTTTATCGTAAAGAGGGCCCTTTATGGGTAGATTATGAAAATAATTATGTTGTTGAAAGAGAAGAAGTGGAGGGTATTTTAGATAAACTTGAGAAAAGTCAGGTATTTATAACAGGTGAACCAGCAAGTGGTAAATCTACTGTATTACGAACAGTAGGTTACAAATTAGCCAAGAATAATAAAAAGGTTTTCATTATTCCATTTAAAGAGATAAATAGGTTGGATAAAAAAGATGAAATTATTAATATTAACCATATTAAATACTTAAAAGGTTATCTATTCCTTGATGATATTCATCTTGCTCAGGATAAAAATGAACCCCTTTATTTTTATAATCATATTAGAGAAAGGATCCTTTTTTCTGGAAGAAAACCAGGAGAGAGAAGGAGCATACATCGGTGATTTAGATAGAAGGCTCAAAGAGGCAATAAAAATTAAGATGGAATATAAGATTAAGAAAAAGATTATTAATAGATTTGAAGAGAAGTTAAATTGTAAGTTCATAGATTATATAAAAGAGCAATTACTTAGAATCGGGAATTTTATGCTTTTGAGTTTTCAGCTTGATGTTCATGAAAGTGATAAGGGAAAAACAATAAAATGTCTGAATCCAATTAACGAAAGAGTAAAAGATTATATAATTGAATTAAAAACAAAAATTCCTTCAGCAGATGACATAATCTTACCCGTTGTAGTTACTTATCAATTTGAAGTGCCGATGAGGAGAACATTTTTAATCGCAGAGCTTGGTTTAGATGATGAGAGAATTATTAAGATTGCTGAGGAAGAGAGAGAAATTCTTCCTTACGAGAAAAAAGGGCGTCAATATCTTACTTTCCACCATTCTGAAGTTTCAAGAGTTTTTGTTGAATGCTATAAAAAGTTTGATGATCTTGGATGTCTGACAAAAAAAGACTAGAAGAAGTAAAAAAAGAATTAAAACTTAATTCTTGTAATTGGGAGATAGCGTGTATCTATAAATATTTACAGGAATATCCGGAAGAGGGGAATTTTTTAATAAGCAGAATATCTGTTAGTTTTTTTAGGGATTTATTAAACTTACCCCCGATTTCCTTCTTTACTCAAAAAATATTTGAAAAAGCAGAATATTTTGATTGGTTTTGTTTTTTAAAATATAAGAATATTTCTCTTGATAAATTTAAAAAGGTTAATGAAATTGAGATAAGAGTTTTTGAGTCTAAGATTAAAGAATGGGATGACCCTGAGGCTGTTATTTACCTTCTTAGAATATTAAAAGAAATAGGATATCCACGATTTGAAAAGGTGAAACCATCTATTTTTGAATCTATGATTGAAAAATGGGAAGACCTTTAGGATATTGCTAAACTTCTCAGAGTATTAAAAGAGATAAGATATAAAAAACTGGATGAATTATTATATAAACTAAAACCAGAAATCATTGCAGAAAAAGTAAAAACCCAAAAATTTGGCTCAAGAGAACTCTTTAATATTCTTAGAGATCTAGACTATCCTTATCTTCAAAGATTAGAAAAATTGATAAAAAGTTAAAAATAAAATCAACGTCTACTCAAACTTTTCATAATTTTTGGGAAAAATTCGTGAAAACCTCAGTAATTACCATAAAAATTGAAGTTATCTGGATTGCATAAATTTTGTCACTTTGAGGATGTAAAGCCTTTTGCTAAGAAATATCAACGCTCTTTATAAAATCTTTCTCTCTACCTGGAAAGCATGTCTATACTTATTTTGGAGAAGAACCTCATAATATTTGACAAAAATATTCATTTGTTTTATAAAAACAAGTAAAGAAGAAATATTTTAGGAGGAAGGTTTAATGAATAGAAAAATAAGAGTTCCAATAGGAAATAAGATGGTTGAAGGAGAAGAAATGAATTTCACTATATTAAAAGAGGATTGGAATGAATACAAATTAGATGATGGAACAATAATTAAATTTAAAAGTGTGGTATCAAAAATTGTAAGAACAAATGAATATAATAAGGAAGGGGAACCTATTTATTATGTTCGTTCTTCAAGTGTAGTGGTTGCAGAAGTACCTGAAGAATTAAAAAGAAGGGGGTGAATAATAATGGAAATAGTTTCAAAATTTCAAGTAAGTAGTATTCCTTTTCCAGTAAAATGGACCAAAGAAAAAGAGGAAAGCACCATTAATGAAGAAATAATTTATAATGAAAATTTTAATTATTCAGATTATTTATCTGGCCATTCTCTTGAATATGATGATATGAGTTCTCTTCCTTTTGATAAGCTTAATACAAAAGATCCTTTAGAGAAAACTTATAAAATTAAAGAACAGGAGTGGATTAAGTTAGTTGGTAATGATTTTCTTTCTCTCGATGGAAAATCAAAAGAATTCTTAATTAAAACAGCAGGAGTGATAGATTTTGGATTTAAGATAGATATAAAGAAAACCTACCATTACTCAATTTACAATGAAGGAGAATCCTAAGAGACGCTATTACCTTGATGCTAATTTTCTAACTGCCTATTTCATTAATAATCATGAAGATCATGACAAAAGTAAGAAATTAATGTTTACTTTGCTAAAAGAAAAAGCAGAATTATTTATTTCCAGTTTGACTTTAGATGAAACATGGTATAAAGTTTACGAAACTCTTCAAAGACAAATACCAAAAGACCAAAGAAAACCTTTTAAAGAATTTTATATTAATTTAAAAGCAATTCTAAAATCTATATTAGAATTTCCAAATACGAAAATTATACAATTTGAAAATGATTTAATCGGTGGGGTTAAAAACGCATTAGAAAATATTAGAAATTACAATTTAAGACCTCGGGATGCATTTCATTATGCTATTATGAAAGATTGTGATATTACATTAATTGTAACAAAAGATAAAGACTTTAGAGGAATACCTCACATAAAAACCATTTCCTTTTAATTTTTGGTTGTTATTAAAGTATTTAGAAAGCACTTATAAAAATTCGGGGGTTGAAATACATAAATAACCCAAAGATAGAAGAGGAATTAAACTTAATATTCAACTAAAAATAGTTTCGTTATGAAATACTGCATCAAGTGAAAAAAGAATTGGAAAATAAATCTTGAGTTCGTATCAAAAAGTGTGTAAATTTTCTTTTCATGCGGCGACCCCTTCAAGACTCCTTCTTTCTTCTTCTCGTTTTCCATCAACATATTTAACCCCATTATATACATCCACTAAAAGTTCAGGTGCACTTAGTTTCCTGAAACGCTTCTCAGCCACCATTAAAACTTTCCATATTAAACACTCTGCATTCTTAACATTCTTGAATCTCCTCGCTACATCAGTCCTTAATCTAACTGCTGAGAAAGGCGATTCTACAACATTGGTGGTTCTTATGTGTCGCCAATGTTCCTTTGGAAATTCATAGAAAGTAATCATCCTCTCCCAATCTCTTTCAAGCACTTCAACAGCCTTAGGATAATCGTCTGCGAATATCCTTTTAAACTTCTCTTTCAAACGCTCACATTCTCTTCTACTTTCAGCATAAGGAATTTTACATAAATATTCTC
>CAZWBN010000177.1:0-1088 GCA_964632095.1 uncultured Clostridia bacterium
GTGAGAGTGTCTGAACATCCTTTTTCCAGTTTTTATGACCTTTTAGTTTAATTAAAACCCAAGCAAAATCAGCTCTCCTCTCGAGTGAAAAAACTTTAAAAATCCCTTCTCATTTTTTACCCCTGCATTTTTTCTCGAAATTAAATATATGGAAAATTAAATTTTCGTCAAGTGCCTATTTTCAAACTTTAATAACTCATACACTGCTTGAGGACCTTTTAAGGAAACTGTTCTACTTGCTAATTCTATTCCAAATTTGACAGCTTGATAAATTTCCTCACCTCTTATTAATTTAGCCATTGTAGCAGAGGCAAATACATCTCCACAACCTGTTGTATCAATAACTTTTTCAACTCTATGGGGTATTATTTTTTTCACTGATTCAGAAGAAACAACCAAAATTCCTTCTTCGCCCAAGGTAACAAAAACAGCTTTTATGCCCAGAGATAATGCTTTTTCTCCGATTTTGATAATCTTCTCCTCTGATGGCAGCTTTTCAGGTTTCCCCAACATTGAGGCAATTTCTCTTCTATTAGCTTGAAGATATGTAACTCCTTTAGTCCATTCAATCCATTCAGGAAATGCCCGGTATTTCCTCTTCTCTCCTATTTTCTTTTCAAGAGCTAAAGAATGTATGTCAAGCCAGATTGGACAATCCAATCCATTAACAATTTTTCTCCAATCTTCAAAAGTTAAATCATAACCTGAATTAAATACTGCTATAAATCCTTTAAGTTTGTTTTTATCTCGAAGTATTATTTCAGGGTCATAAGGAGGGACAACCGACTTTAATATTTCTATTCTTTCTCCCTCAACAGGATAATATAAACTAACATGATTTCCTTTTCCGGGAACTATTTTTATTCCCTTTTTATCAATAGAGTTCCATTTGTTTATGATTTCAAAAACCTTATCTTTAAGTTCAGCTCCTAAATTTGAATATATCCTTGCTTTTATGTCTAAACCAGCTAATACTCCTGCCTGATATAAAACACCACCTGCGCTGGTAAATGAAATGCCTTTTTCATTTTTTATAAAATCAAATGTTATGGTTCCGAATAATCCTATCACTTTTTCTTCTTTTAAAA
>CAZWBN010000177.1:1188-3998 GCA_964632095.1 uncultured Clostridia bacterium
TTCTTTTAAAATCTCGTATGTTTGTAATTATGGAAGCAGTAAGTGCCAATCCAAGGAATAAAACTGCTAAAACATCGACTAATTTTGCGTTTACATTTACTCCAGTAATTGATTCAAAGAGAAATTCTAAATAGGAAGAAGGCATATCATAATAACCCAGTTTTTCTCTCACCTGCCAGTGCCAATCAGTACTCGGGCAATATCCAAAACCATACCAGATTCCAAGGAAAAACCATGAAAATAAAGTTGATAAAAGTAATATCAAATTTAAAAGTCTTGTCTTTTTCCATATCCACCCGGTTATATTGAAAATTATAATTGATGTATGAAAAACAAAAAAGAATTTATCAAGGAAATAATACATAGTTATTTTGAAAAAATTTCAGTCCATTTTTTAGCCAGTTCATCTCTTCTTGGTTTATAAACTGTTTCATAAAAATATCTCTGAGAAAGTAAGACTCCTTTATCATATGATTTACAGATTTCTACCGCCTCTTTCCATGCCTCCTCAAATTTTCCCTCAAATCTCCTTTCAATCTGTTTTTCAAAATCCTCAGGAGTCTGAACTTCATTACCAATCATATAATACTTAACTCCTTTTAGTTCAACTGCATACGCATATTCGTCCCCTATATGGTCTATTTTAAAGGATTTTTGAATTTCCTCGAGATGGGCTTTTTCTACTGGTCTTTTCGCAATATACAGTTCCTTAGGAGGCGGGACCCCCTTTTTTACTTTAAAACCTTTTTTTGCAGCAGCATAAAAAATTGCTCTATTCAAACCAAAACTTTTCGCTGTTTCTATTGGCATTCCAAGAACATATGCCCTTGCGGCCTGTAAAGTTGCCATTACCTGAAATCTTCCTATTGCCATTTTATCCCCCTCCCTATTTTGGTTTTATCTTCCTCCAATTTGCTGTTGCCATAGGGCTATCTTCTCCTATGACATAAGGGCTATTTAATTCTTTTATAACAATTCCTTCATAATTATTACTTAATGCTTCTCTTAAATGCTTCTCAATTTTTGTTACTTTTTCATATTTTATTAATTTGAATGGCTCCCTCCACTCAATCAGTTCAAGTATTCTTTTTCTTTCTTTTAAAGGCAATGTTCCCACAAACTCTCCTTTGTAATAAATTATATCAAAAATATAAATAATTGGATTAGCCTTTCTTTTAGAAGCAAAAAGCGATGGTATAAATCTTCTCCCCTTATCAGAATAAAGCTCTGAATCAAGTATTGTTTCATCTGGAATCTTTTCCATTGAATCCTTAGGTATTATTTTTGCCAACTTTTCTGTCCAGTTAGGTTTTTTCTCCAATCTTCTTCCCCAGAATTCAACTTTTCCATGAAACTTTATAATCTCCATCCTCCATCCATCAATCTTTGGCTCATAGATCCACTCTCCTGATAATTTTTCACCAAAATATGGAATTGGTTGCATAAGCCACACGGGTGCGAAATTCTCTTTATGAGTGTCAAAAAGATTCCTATTTAAAATACATGACAATAATTTCGAGTCAGGTCTTCTTTCTTTTGGTTCATCAATCCAGAAAGAAAGTCGCCATGGTCTCTCTTTTGTATTTTCTCCTTTGACACTCAAAGTTCCTATAACTTTCGCAATTCTTGGCAAATCATACATACTATCAATTCTACAATTATATTCTTCAAGAATATCTTTAAAAATTTTTCTCATTTCTCTTTCAAACCATTCAAGTTTTTGAGTTGTTTCCCATCTATTTTCATCTGTAACCTCATACCATGGGACTGAAAAATAAAGACATACTCCATTTCCTGTCATTGCTCTATATGGAGGTTTAAAACCATGAGAAGTGAACCATTTACTGATTTTCTCAGAAACTTTTAAAGCATTTTCTAATTCTTCCTGCGTTGATGGAATTTCAGCTTCCCTAATCGGGTCAATGTCTAAGACAATTGTTTGAATACCTATAATTTCATTAGCTGTAGCACATTTTCTAAGTCCCCTTTTTCTGTCTCTGATTCCTGCATAAATATTTCTTTTTCCATTCCATTTTCTACAATAGGCTACGAAATCATCTTCATTATCAACAAATGCAAAAGCTGGATACACTCCCCTTTTCAAAAACCTTAATTCAGTAATTTCTCTGTGATTCAACAAACGATAAAAATATCTTACATGTTTTTCATTAAATTTATCCATCTAATAAAAATTTAAATAGTGGTTAAGGAACTGTCAAATTAAATAATTTTATTTTATAAAGCGAATTGAAAGTGGATAGCGATATTTTACCCCATTGCTCGCATTAACAGCTGCTATTATTATGAAAATTATCTCAATTATAGCAATCACTCCAAGGAGAACAAATCCAATGATAATCACAATGAGAATTGCTGAAATTATAGCATAAATAGTCATTGAAATCTGAAAATTTACTGCTTCCTTTCCCTGGTCATCTATAAATGGTGAGTCTTCTTTTTTTAAAAGCCATATTACTAATGGTGCAAGGATATTGCCAAAGGGTATAATGAAACCAAGGAGGGCTGATAAATGGATTAATACAGCCCAATTTCTTGCCTGAGATTCACTCATTTTTTCGACCATAGTTAAACCTCCTTTTTCTGTGGTCAATTCTCATTCTCTTTTTAAAAATCTTCATTTAAATTATCTTTAATATACTCTTAATTTTTACTCTTTTCAAGATTGCGAATTAAATCATAAAAAATGTCACCGAAATAGCTGGATTGATTTTTGATGAGTTTTTATATATATTGTGTTAGACGATGTTAGATAACAATAATTTTTAACAAGCAAAAAGGAACCATATCTA
>CAZWBN010000178.1:0-2582 GCA_964632095.1 uncultured Clostridia bacterium
GCTGATCAAGAACTTTCTATTATCTATATGAGAAAAGGATTAAGAGGAGAAGATGAAGTTTTAATAGACCCTCATCCTTGGAGTAAAGATAAAACAGTAAGTGCTAATATTCAGGATATTTCAATGGATGGGACTTTGCTAGCATATGGAGTCCGACGAGGTGGAGAAGATGAGGTTGAGATAAAGCTTCTTAATGTGGATAAAAGAGAAAATCTTCCAGATATCTTACCAAGAGCCCGTTATTTTGGGATTTCAATTACACCTGATAAAAGGGGTTTTTATTATACAAAGCACCATCCAGAAGGACCGCGTATTTATTATCATACAATTGGGACCAAGATTTCAGAGGATAAACAGATTTTTGGTGAGGGATACGGACCTGACAAAATTCTTTATGCCAGTCTTTCCGAAAATGGCCGCTGGCTATTAATCCATATTTTATACGGAGCATCGGCAGATAAAACTGAAATTTACATAAAAGATTTAAAAACGGATAGACCAATTTATCCAATTGTAAAAGATATACCTGCTCGATTTGAGGGAGAGATAGCAGGAGATACCTTGTTCATTCACACAAACTGGAAAGCACCTAATGGAAGAATTTTTGCTGTAAATCCTGAAAGACCAGGAAAAGAAATGTGGAAAGAGATTATTCCAGAAACTGATGCTGTAATAAGAGGTTTTTCTTTAGCAGGGCATAAAATTTTCGTTAATTACTTAAAAGATGTAAAATCAAAGGTTTCTATTTTTGAACCAGATGGAACTTTTGTGGGAGAGATAACTTTCCCCACTATAGGAAGTGTAAGTGGAATTAGTGGGCGATGGGATAGCAATGAGGCTTTCTTTGTTTTTAGTTCATTCCATATTCCCACCACGATTTATCGCTATGATATTTTAAGTGGCAAAAAAGAAATTTGGGCAAAAGTGGAAATTCCTGTGGATACCAGAAATTATAATGTGAAGCAAGTATGGTATAAATCAAAAGATGGAACAAAGGTGCCAATGTTTATTATATATCCAAAAAATATAAAACTTGATGGCAATAATCCTACTTTACTCACTGGTTATGGAGGGTTTAATATCAGTCTTACCCCAAGATTTTCTCCAAGGGCTGTTGCATGGCTTGAGAAAGGAGGAGTTTATGCAGTTGCTAATCTTAGAGGAGGAGGAGAGTTTGGAGAAGAATGGCATAAAGCGGGGATGAGAGAAAACAAACAAAATGTATTTGATGATTTCATAGCGGCTGCAGAATATCTGATAAAGGAAGGATATACAAAGCCAGAAAAACTTGCAATTATGGGAGGTAGTAATGGAGGATTGCTTGTAGGAGCAGTAATGACCCAGCGTCCAGATCTCTTTGGAGCTGTGGTATGCACCTATCCTCTTCTGGATATGATCAGATATCATAAGTTTTTAGTGGCAAGATACTGGATACCAGAATATGGTTCGTCCGAGAACCCCGAGCAATTTAAATATCTTTTAGCCTATTCCCCTTATCATAATGTGAAGAAAGGCACGAAATATCCGGCTGTTCTTTTTATCACTGGTGACGCTGATACAAGAGTTGCTCCTTTACATGCAAGAAAAATGACTGCTCTTATGCAGGTATCCACAGCATCTGACAAACCAGTTTTACTTCGTTATCATATAAAAGCCGGTCATTCCGGGGGGCAACCGGTGAGCCAGCAAATAGAAGACCTTGTTGATATTTTAAGTTTTCTTCTCTGGCAATTAAAATAACTTTAAAAAGTAAGACCAATTAAAGGCCAGTAAAATTTAATCATTAAAATAAAGATTATCCAGGAAATCAAATTTAACAGAAGACCAGCTTTTCCAACATCTGAAATTTTATAATATCCGGCTGAATAACAGATTGCATTTGGTGGAGTACCCATCGGAAGACAGAAGGCAAGTCCGGCAGGTACAGCTACAACATACACTATAATAACTGGATTAATATTATGTCCAAATGCAAATCCAAGGGGAAGCAATATTGCCACAGCAGCAGTATTGCTTATTCCTTCTGTCAGTAATTTTGCAATTATACTTAGAAGGATAATAAATAAAAAAGGTGATGGCTTATGCTTTGAAATGAATAGATTAGCTAACCATTCGGCAGCCCGGGTATGGGCTAAAGCGAATCCCAGAGCTATTGCTCCCCCGTACATTAAAATAACGCCCCAGTTCACATACTCTTCTACTTCTTTCCAGTGAATGACATTGAAAATAAATAAAGAAATTGCTGAAAATATGGATATATTAGCCAGACCTATTTTATTTGAAAGCGTAATCCAGCAAATAATAGTGATAATAAGTATTATTCCCACTATTTTTTCATCTCTGGATAAAGCCCCCAAGGTTTTTATTTTCTTTGTCAAAACCCTTTCAGCAGAATTTACGCTTTCAATGTCAATTTTAAAGAAAATACGGATATTAATATAGGCGAAAATAAGCATAATAGCTACAACAGGAACAATTGCTATCATCCATTCCAGAAATCCTATTTTTAATTTAAATCTTTCGTAAAGTAATCCAATTGCTAAGGGATTTCTTGCTCCCCCCAACAAAGTAGCTACTCCACC
>CAZWBN010000178.1:2682-3940 GCA_964632095.1 uncultured Clostridia bacterium
AGAATTGGTGTTGATTCAATAAAAAGAATTTATTTTCCAATTTTTTAGTTTTTTGAGGAGAAATCTTTTTCTGAAAAAACCTGAGCGGAGAAGATTTCAATTTTTACTCCTTTTTTCCATTCATCCGGAGGTAACCCTGCTTTTAAGCACCCGTGAGATAAATAAGTTTCCAGATCCCAGTTATATTCGAGCGGAACTTGGGGTAAAAGTAAGCCCTGATATGGACCCTTTGAGATAATGATTCCATGTTTACCAATTTCAATTTCATTTATATCCTTGATTTCTTGAGGTAAAGAAAGGACGGATATTTCAATTTCAGTTTTATCGAGTTCGGGGAGAGATAAAGGTGTAAATCGAAAATCTGAAGTGGCTGCAGAAATAGCTGTTTCGATGATAGTTTCGTACAGGGGTTTATATGGAAGAGGATATCCTATACATCCCCTCAACTGATTTTCAACTTTTAATGTTACAAATGCACCTCTTTTTTTCTTTAATTCTTCGTCTTCAATTTTTTCCTTAATTTTTTCCCCTGTCTCAAGGTATTGCTTTATGGCTCTCCTTGCTAAATTGAGTAAAAATTTCTGTTGTTTTTTATTCAATTCTTTCATGATTGATCTCCATTTATAAAATCTCTAATTTCAAAGGCGAAAAAACCATTTTATTTTTCTGAAAATCTATTAAAAAAGCTTGTAGTTCTTTATTGTTTTTTCCAGTTTTTAATATGATATTTCCAGCATACACAGGGTTAAGGAATTTAACGAGAGAATTTTCTTTACTATTAAAATTGAAAAAACCTATTAATTTATTTTCTAATAGCTTGTTTGCCTTTAAAATTTGTTCTGGTGTTGGTAGGTTTGAACCAATAGAAACTGCTTTTTCTACTATAATTCCATTTCCTCTTAAATGACCTATTAAAAAACCTTGAATTTCTAAATTAAGTTTTCTAAAAAAATTTAATGTTGAGAGAGCTTCATCCGTAAGGAGAACTATCATCACAGGAATTATATAAAAATTTTTAATATATGCCAAGTAAGGGTATAAAATAGGTTATTACTATCCAGATTATAATTATTCCTATGTTATTAAGCCAGAAACCTGTTTTTATCATTTTTGTAAGAGGAACCAGACGGGAGCCGTATATAATTGCATTCGGAGGTGTTGCAACTGGTAACATAAAAGCAAAACTTGCTCCTATAGCACTCCCTAAAACCGGAGGTAAAGGATTAATGTTTGCAGCTTTTGAAATTGCAATAACAAT
>CAZWBN010000179.1:0-1312 GCA_964632095.1 uncultured Clostridia bacterium
AAGTTTCATTATATCGTCCTTTGAAATTATCTCTCCTGGATAGAGAACAATTATTTTCTCAACCAGATTCCTTAATTCCCTGATATTACCTGACCAGGGATATTCAAATAATACTTCAAGTGCAGAAGGATGAAGTTTGGGCATCTCTTTCCCGCTTTCTTTTGATAAGATTTGAAGATAATAATTTAAAAGAATGGGAATATCTTCCCTCCTTTCTCTTAATGGGGGCACATGAATATGTATTACTTTTATACGATAATAAAGGTCTTCGCGAAACTTTCCTTCTCTTACAGCTTTCTCTAAGTCCTTATTTGACGCACAAATTATTCGAGTATCAACTTTAATTGTTTCTTTTCCTCCAATTCTCTGAATCTCTCCCTCTTCTATTGCTCTTAGAACCTTTGCTTGAACACGAAGGCTCATATCACCAATTTCATCAAGAAATAATGTTCCTCCTGAAGCTAACTTAAATTTTCCTTCTTTTCTTTCAACTGCACCTGTAAAAGCTCCTTTCTCATGACCAAAAAGCTCTGATTCTATTAATTCCTCTGGAATCGCAGCACAATTTAGCACAACAAAAGGACCACCAGCTCTTTTACTTCGGAAATGAATTGCTTTTGCAATAAGCTCCTTTCCCACACCACTTTCCCCTGTGATTAAAACTTTTGCTTCGGTTGGAGCAATTTTTTCTATCAAGCTGAAAATCTTCTTCATAGCATTGGATATTCCGACCATCTTATATTTCTCAAGAGCTTCCTGAATAAGAAATGTGCGTTCTTTCTGTAATCTTGATTTTTCAATGGCATTTTTAATCGTTATAAGAATTTTTTCTGATTCCACTGGTTTTTCAAGAAAATCAAAAGCACCAATTTTAACAGCCTCAACTGCTTTTGATATTGAACCATGAGCTGTAAGCATAATGACAGGAAGAGAAGGTTTTCTCTCCATGATTTTTTTCAATACAGTAATTCCATCCATTTCAGGTAACTTAAGGTCAAGCAAAACTACATCAATATCGTTCTCCTCTATTATGGATAGAGCACTTTTTCCATCCAAAGCTGTTAGAACTTTATAATCATAATTTTCCAGAATTCGGGAAAGTGAACTGAGAATTTTCACTTCATCATCTACAAGGAGCACAACACCCCCCTTTGCCATACTTCTTTCTCTCATCAACTTTCCTCTCCCACCGGGAAAAATAATGCAAATTTTGTGCCAACTCCTTTCTTACTTTGCACCTCTATTCGTCCCCCATGAGCCTCAACTATCTTTTTGGTTAATGTAAGACCGAGTCCAATCCCCTCCTTTTTGG
>CAZWBN010000179.1:1412-3938 GCA_964632095.1 uncultured Clostridia bacterium
TCCTTTTCTTGTTTTTAAAAGCGGGGAATAAATAACCGTAGTTGAAATTATAATTTTTCCACTTTTAGGCAAAGCTTCTATTGAATTTTCTATTATATTAGAAAGAGCTTCCTCAACAAGCTCCTCATCAACAGTAACGGATGTCGAATTCTCATCTAACTCAAGTTCAAATTTTACTTTGCCTTCTAATAATTTTTTATATTTTCCAGCAAGTCTTTTAATGAGAGAATTCAACTCCACTGTCTTCAATTTTAAAGGTTTCTCCTCTATTAAATTCATCACTCCTTTAACCATTCGCTTCACTGCCCGAACTTCTCCAATAATAGACTGAGCAAAATAGTCTAAATTTTTAGACATTGTCCCTTTTGATTTTTCCCTGTCCAAAATTGTTTTCATATTTTCTGCTTCGAGCTGAATCGTGAATAATCTATTTTTAATTTTATGGATTGTCTCATTAATAAGTTCAAGTAGATTTCTTAATGTTGCTTGAGTTTCCGGAACTTTCCTTTTTGCTTTAGTAAAATAGTAAATTAGTAGATTAAAAATTAAAAAAATTGAAATATAATATGCTAATTTTGACTCAAATAAAGAATTTATAAATACTAAAATATCCACCGGTTCTTTTTTAAATAAATACATATCATCCGCATTTAAAATTCCTGAAATTATTTTTTTATTATGGATTGGATAGTAGTTAACTGCATATTCTATTCCTCTGAAACTTTTAATCTTAAATTTATATATTCTTTTCAGCTTTTGATTTAAAATATAAAAATTTGTAAAGCCTGCTTGAACAAAAATGTATTTAGTAGAATCTATTCCCAATCTCTCAATGCCCTTTACTATAGCAGGATATTCTAAGTATATTTCCTTTATTTTATTTAGATCTTTATTAAATAATGTAACTCGACCTTTTGAATCTCCAACAATAATCCGAGGAGAATTATCTTCAAAATTAGTTTGATATATATTTGAGAATGAACAGTTAGGTTGAACAATATATTTTTCAGTAATTCCGCTTTTTGCATCTATTATTCTTATTTCTCCAGGTTCGGGGCGATATTCTCTATGGCACTCTTTACTTGTTATTATCTCAAGCTCTCCATCTGCATCTATATCAGCAATGTCAAAGTATATTCTTGTATAATACCCCCCATAAATCTTTTTCCAAATCACTTTTCCTTCATGATTAAGAACAATTATATAGCTATGGTCATCATCTGTTCCATTTATTGAAACATTATTATGGGACCCCCACCCACTGAGTATTATCTCTTTTTTGCCATCTTTGTTTAAATCAACTATTCTAATATCCTACGGCATACATCCAAAATAATATTCCCATAATTTTTCTTTTAAACGGATATCATATACTACAACTCCTCTTGGTAGTCCTTCCCATGGAGTAACTAAATAAATTATCATCTCTTTTGCTCCATCTCCATTTATATCATTAAAAAGAACATTCTTTAAAAAGGCATAAGGAAAATAAATCGAAAATATTGGAAACTTAATCCTCTTTTTAATGTGGCCTTCTATATCTAATAATTTTAATAGTATCCCATCTCCATTAAGTCTAACAATTGGAATATCAATTTTTCCATCATTATCTATATCTTGAGGCTTAAATAGATTTTCTTCTTTTTTGATAAGAACTTCCCAGAAAAAAGTTAATCTTAAATCTCCTGCTCGTCTCTGAAAAGGTGTAAAACACCCCAAAATGTTTCTATAAGGTCTCGGTTCTTCAACATAGGACGAGATAATTTCTTCTTTTTCATCACCGTTTAAATCAAGAATCTCTATTTTCCCAGCCCTTTCGCGAAATTTAATAATTTCTATATTTTTTGAGAAAAATTGAAGCTTATGAAGAGATTGTCCTATGAAATAAAATAAAATTAAATTTATTAAAAGAACTAGAAAATAGAAGCTGATTCTTTTCCCTTTTGAAAATTTAACTTTTATCCCCTCCACCACTTTAAATCTCCGATTATTTATTTGCATATATTTTATCTTATTCAATGAATTTTTCAAGTTTTATAATTACTTTGATATAATACTTTATATAGGAAATTTAAGAAATAAAATGAACAAATTCACTCTTGTTTCAGATTTTAAACCCAAAGGAGATCAGGAGAAAGCTATAAAAGAACTGGTTAAAGGAGTTGAGAAAGGATTGACTCATCAGGTACTTCTCGGTGTCACAGGTTCAGGAAAAACTTTTACAATGGCAAATATAATAGAAAAAGTTAATAGACCTGTCCTGGTAATTTCACATAATAAAACTCTTGCAGCTCAGCTTTATCAGGAATTTAAAAAATTTTTTCCATATAATGCGGTTGAATATTTTGTGAGTTATTACGATTACTATCAGCCAGAAGCATATATTCCAGCCACCAATACCTATATTGCAAAGGAAGCTACAATTAATGATGAAATTGATAGATTAAGACTCTGTGCCACTCGTTCTTTGTATGAAAGAAGAGATGTTATAATTGTTGCATCTGTCTCGTGCATATATGGAATAGG
>CAZWBN010000180.1:0-3903 GCA_964632095.1 uncultured Clostridia bacterium
GTGATATTGATGTGGATGAAAAGGGAAATATTTATGTTCTTGACCCGAAATTCTCAAGAATTCAGAAATATGATGAAAATGGAAAATTTCTTTTTTCTCTGCCTGTAAAAGAGGGAGACGGACCTGATGAGGCTCATTACATTTTAAGTATGGCTATAACTAAAAATGGAAATATCTGGATATTAGGAGGGAACAGGAAAATTTTAATTTTTAATAGAGAAGGAAAATTTCTAAAATCTTTTATCCTGGATTTCGATGGAACTCATATTTTACCTTTCAATGAAAATGTCATTTTACTGGGATTAAGAAAAAATTATATTCTTCATGAAATTAATGATGAAGGGAAAATTATAAAATCATTTGCAGAACCCTATAAAATTCCCTCAAAATATTCTTCTTATAAAGAAATTCCTTCCCTTAAAAGACCAATAAGAGCTGATAGTTCATGGGATGGAGAAATATTTTTAATCAGTCCTTATAGCTACGAACTTAAAATCTATAAAGATTATAAAATTAAAAAAATATTGAAAAGAAAAAGTGAAATTTTTGTCCCTTTGTTAATAGCCAGAGCAACCCGAGGAATAGGAATTGTGTTTCCTTATACTTCAGTTCTTAAACATAAAAATAGATTATTTGTAACAATTAGAGGTTTAGGAAGAGAAGCAATAAATCATTTTGATATATTTGAGAATTTTAATCATATATATTCCCTAAAAGTGGAAGGTTTTCCATACGCAATTGATAAAACGGGAAGATTTTATTTTGCAGAGGAAGAAGATTTTCCAAAAGTAGTAAGATATGTATTAAACAGAAAATCCAAATGACAAAATCCAAAGTCCAAATGACAAAAATTTCTGAGAAAGGGGGAGGAGGATGAAGAAAATAAAAGTTTTTATTTTGTTTTTAATAATTATTCCGCTCTTTTTTACATGTAAAAAGGGGTGGCAGGGAAAAATTTACACTGAAAATGGAGTTGAGGTAATCGAGAACACAGGAGAGGGTTTATGGGGAAAGAAAATTGATGAGAAAATAAAATTTAAAGAAACTCTTTCCTTGGGAAAAGAAGAGGGAGAGGATTATTTGATGTTCCATAGTTTCATCCGCGTAGCAGTTGACCCTGATTTAAATATTTATGTTCTTGATGCAATGAATCATAGACTTTTAAAATTCGATAAAAATGGAAATTTTATTTGGAAAGCTGGAAGAAAGGGACAAGGACCAGGAGAATTTCAGTATCCAAGCGGAATAGCAGTCAGTCCAGCAGGAGAGATTGTAGTAATAGATGAGCGTTCTATTATCTTTTTCAATAATAAAGGAGAATATCAGAGAACAATAAAATTAGATAGGTCCATGCGTGATATACAGTTTCTTCCAGATGGAAGATTACTTATAAATATATTTCTTTGGGGACAACCAGGGGTAGCAGCTGAATTTTTCTCGAAAGATGGTGAATTTCTTTCAAAATTTCCAGATGAATATCGCTATGGTCCTAAATTATCTCCAAGAGTTGGGGCAGCAATAGGGGACAGTGGTTTTAAATTTTTTAACAATAAGATTTACCTTAGTATTCCAGATAAATATGAAATAAGAGAGTATGATTTAAAAGGGAATCTTCTAAGAAAAATTAAAAGAAATGTTAAATTAAAACCTCCAAATATAAAAATTATGGCTGGTGGAAGAGGAGTTAGTGTCTTTCCATCGGATAATTCAGGACCTTGCTTTTTATATAAGGAAAAGTTTCTCATTAATGAGTTAACACTTGTGGAAAAGAAAGGAAAGGACTACGAATCAAAATCATTTCTTGATTTCTTTAATGAAAAAGGACAATTCCTTGGCTCATATCCATTACCGAAGAGCACTTATATTCAAACCATTGACCATTCGGGTAATTTCTATTTTGTTAAATACGAACCATATCCACAAGTAATTCGCTCTAAATTAGAAATAAAGTAATTATTTATCCAGTTTAAATGTTACAGTTATTGTAAAAATTACTGAATGAGGTTTTCCATCAATTATGTAAGGCTCATATTTCCACTGTTTTACTGCTTTAATTGCGGATTTATCGAGTTCGGGATGAGCGGATTTCAAAACCTTTACTTTTTTAATATTTCCTTTTTTATCCAGAGTTGCTTCTAAAATAACTGTTCCTTCAACACCTTTTTCTTTACACTCTTTTGGATATTCTGGTATAACCTTCTTAATTAGCTTCGGAGGTTTTAGTGCTACATTTATTCTAACCGGTTCTCTCAACTCAACTTTTCTCTTCTTTTTTGCTTCTTTGGCTAATTTAAAACTAACAGTTATTGAAAAGGTTACAGGTCGAAGTTTTCCATCTTTTATGTAGGGCTCATATTTCCACTGTTTGACAGCTTCAATTGCAGCTTTATCAAGTGCAGGATGAGCGGGTCTTAAAATCTTTACTTTCTGAATGTTTCCATGTATATCTGTTGTGGCTTCCAAAATAACTGTTCCCTCAATACCTTTTTCCCTGCATTCCTTTGGATAGACAGGTGTAACTTTTTTTATTATTTTGGGAGGCTTTATTTCTCCACCCACTCTTAAAGGCTTTTCAATTTCCTTTGACGCCACACCACCCACTACCCCACCCACCACGCCACCTTCAACTTTACCTTTTACTCCTTTCTCAACCCCTTTCACTACTCCACTCTTTATCACTCCGCTCACAGGCCCACCCAGAATAAGTCGAGTGACTCTAAAAGAAAGGAAATAGGGAATTTCTTTTGAATCCGAGAATCCAACGACAGCTATATTGCGTCTTGGTAAAGTCAATTCAACATCCAGTAAATTACTCTGTGTTTTTTGTTTTATTCCTTCATAAACTTCAACTTTGAATTTATATCCTCCTTTTATTACTCTCGGGGTCAAAATAATTAAATAATTTCCACCATTAATACTGACAACCTGGAAAACTTTTTCTGCTTTAAAAGAATTATATCTTAAATTTGCTTCGTTTAATAGTTCGACATTTTTTAAGTTAAAAATTTTCTTTAATTCTTTTTTTTCATCCATTTCCCTTGTTTTCGGAATTATTTTTCCTGTAAAAAAAGGAGTCAGGGTATAGGAAGTAACAACTTTGGATTCACTTTTTTCCACACCTTCTTTTATTCCTCTAAACAATTTCAATTTTATATCCATTTGAACTGCCATTAGATAGCTTGAGAGAAAGAACAAGATTGAGGCTGAACAAAGTAATTTTAAACTTTTCCTCATTTTTA
Source organism: uncultured Clostridia bacterium (assembly GCA_964632095.1). Lineage (GTDB taxonomy): Bacteria > Acidobacteriota > Aminicenantia > JdFR-78 > JdFR-78 > JdFR-78. Next base: position 3,240 of record CAZWBN010000180.1, read on the forward strand.
ACCTCCTGTATTTTTATAGGGCTCTACCCAGATAATTGTCATTTTATGATTTTTTCCCTGAAAAATATAAACATTTGCTGGTTTATCCTTAATTTTTGCAGATTCAATTTTGAGTTTTATTTCTAATGGAGATATTGTTTTCTGATTATATTTTGGCGATTTTTTGAGGAATAATCCACTTATATAACCGATTGAAATAATTGTAATTACAAAGATTAAAGAGCCTGCAAAAGCCCACTGCCATTTTAATTTCCATTTTTTCCTTGGAATTAATTTTTCTTCACTAATAATTCTCTGTTTAACTAAATCCCATACGCTCTGCTTTCTCTCAATTTTTTCAGGACTCAACAAAATATTTTTTAGATAAGACTCTATTTCGTTACCCTGTTTGCATTTCGGGCATTTATCAAAATGCTTCTCTATAAGTAAGGATTTAATCCTTTTAACAGGAATCAGGTGATAAAATAATTTATAAATTTTACACATTCTCTTCCTCCAGAAGTTTTTTTAATTTTCTCCTTGCATTAAATAAATGCACTCTGGCAGTGCTTTCAGCACAATTAAGGACTTCAGCTATTTCCTTGGCTGAATAACCTTCATTTATTTTCAAAATAATTGCTGTTCGCTCTTTTTCATTTAATTTTGATAAAAGAGGAGCAAACCT
>CAZWBN010000181.1:0-3886 GCA_964632095.1 uncultured Clostridia bacterium
TTTTCTATGAAATATCTTGGAATTTGAGGAATTAATTTGGCAGTATAGGGATGAAGATAATGAAGTTGAAGTATTTCCATCTTAACATTTTTTCTGAAGTTTATTGCTTTAACCATATTCATTTCTATCGCCCCCGATAGGGAAGTAAAACTCAAAGGTTTTACCAATCCCACCGGAGTAGTACGGTACATTATGTTGGATAACTGTTGTTGTGACTAAATTTACAGGGGTCTTTCTTACAATGAGGTTAATAATTCCTAATAGTTGAGGTTTGGTACCTAAAGGTGAGACAAAAATATTGTATTTAGGAAGTAAATTTTTTATTTCTTTTTCTATCATCTTAAAGGTCGTAAAAGGATCAATAGCTGGAAGACACCTTTGTGCAGGATATTTTTCTAAAAGTTTTTTATTGTATTTTTCACAAAAATCGTTCCATTCTGGAATAGTACCAGGTTTAGTGATGAATAGTAGGCGTTTCTCTGCAGGGAATCTGTCTATTAATGTCCATGCTCGCAGTTCTTCAAAACCCAAAATCAAGAGTAAAAGGTTATCTTTCCGTGGCGACCAACTTCTCCACCCCATAGGTGGAAAATGTATACTCTTTATACCAAAGGATAGCCAGCCTTCCTCAGGCGATGCATACCTTTCCGGAGAAGTATATAAGCATCTTATTCTATTTATTTGTTTATACTCCACTAGGTATAAAAGAAGGTGGGCTAATAGGTCTTTTGTAAATGTAGAGATATCAATGGTTATTTTAATCTTTTCAGATTTTATATTTAGGTTTTCCAGTATTTTGTGAAATTCCAAAATAGCATCAATACTATTCCCATGTTTACACATAATTTTGAAATATCTCTCATTTGCATTCAAGCCTAAAATTTTCTCCATTTCTTTTATTAGTTCCTCTCTTCGTTCATTGGGTTCGGTGAATTTAAATAATATGAAGTTTTTGAATATCTTCGTGTTTATTTTTTTGATTGAACCTAAAAATCTTTCTTCAAAACTCCCACAAGCTGTGAATAAATCATCTGGGGAATCCTTTTTTATAGGTGCTATGTCTGATAATTCTCTAACTTTTAATTTGTTATTCATTTCCATCCCCTTTTTTTAATTTCTTCTTTTAGTTTATTATTTAATTCCTCAGTATTTCTATACTGGATAGTCCACGCTTTCATATCCGAAAGAGGACCTTTAAGAGATTCACCGCTCAGACTTTTGTTATATAAGTGGATAAATTCTTTGTCCATTCCAAAAGCCAAACCAAGGGCAAATAACATAGATAGGTCATTGTAGCTTGTATCTATAATACAATACTTACTTTCTCTAGTTTCTTTACATAAAAGGCATAATTCATTAAGAGAAGAAGCCTGCTTAAAGAATGATACTTTTAGTTCGTTTTCGCCGATTAAATCTTTAATGATCTTTTTACATTCTTCAAAAAATGATTGATTTTTGTTCAGGGGTAACCCTACAAATACTTTTTCATCAGATTCAATTTCTTTATGAGGACAAGCTCCCTTAATTAACCAACACCATCCTTCTTGAGATCGAGAAGCCATTTCTGTGATAGTAGGTATTATTTTCTCTTCTAATTTTTTATAAAGCTCATTTTTGTTTAACTCATATGGTATATATTCTATCCCTGTAAACGGTTGGGGTGGAAAAGTATCTTTTAATTCGGGTGGTATTTTTTCTTTATATACAAGCATAAAAGTTAATCTATTTAGAGCCGTAGCCATTCCTAATTCAAAAATTACATTTGGATTAACTTCAGTGATTTCAAAAATTCCAATAGGCATTTGTCTTACACAAGAACAAATTTTGCAAAGAATATACCCTAATTGTGGAAAATCCTCCACATCTTTACAGGGGATTCTAAATTCATCAGTTAGTATTTGTTTTATCCATCTACGAGGGTCTTTAACCCAATCCTCTTTGAAAGGTACAGCTAAAAAACATTTAATATCTCTATTTGTTAGAATATATTCAAACAGATTTTGATTACATCCCTTTCCAGTAATAGGACAGTTTTCTAAAGTTATCGTTCTATTTGAGAACGATAACAGTGTAGTTTCTGGTATTTTAGTTTCTTTTAGTTTTTTTCCTTCACTTATTCTTCTCAATATATCTTTTAAATTTTTTTCATGATTAGATGTACATAAACCTTGAAGTTCTTCAACCGAGATGAATAAACGCCATCGTTTTTGGAAAGGCACTTTAAGAAGAGGCATAAATATAGGATTTATTCTAAAAGTGAAGGATGAAATAGAAGCCAAACGTTGCTTTGGTCTGAAAGCAACCCCACTTAAAAAGTGTGGCAGCTTTAATCCCTCCTCTAAAACTCTGTTTATATTGCTATACTTAGCGTCGGATAGTTTATTACAATCATTAATTTGGAAAAGATTACACTGCGGTTCTGTGGTGTTGTATACTTTATATTCCAGAATTCTTCCTAAATCATATATTAGTTGTTTAAGGGTCATTCCTTCTGGAGAAGATATTAATGTTTCGTTCTCCAACAATTCTTTCGCTACATTATAAGCAGCTTTTGTCTGTATTTTCGGCGGAATAAGATCTCCTTTCTCAATTTTTATGCCCTCGTTATAAGCAAGAGAAAAAGCCTCGCGACACAATAGAATAAATTGTCTTATTATTCCTGCTGAGAGTTTTTTATAGGTTTCAAAACCTGCAAAGGAAATATCTATCCCTTTTCCTCTTAAAATCCGATATTTAGCAGCCTCTTTATAATGGCCTTCAAAATCTTTCCAGTATTTTTCATCTGTATTTTCCTTTTTTCTAGTGAGATTTTCATAAATGTTCTTTAGTTCCTCTTTTATTTCCTCTCCACTTATCTGTTTTTCCTCAGGTAAAATGTGCGAAGGATCTGTTACTTTATAGTTACCATGAGTAGTAAGCCTCTTTTCAAATATCTTTTTTATTAAATCCTTATACTTTGCCTCATGCTCGTTGAAATGCAAAGGAATGGGTGGGTCATAGTCCTGAATTTCTATTATCTCCTTTCCTGTTGCATATTCAAAGGTTTTAAATCCTCTTATCGCAGATGCTATCCTAAGTACAAGCTTTCGGGTTCTAATTATTTTATTAATAAATTTTTGCTGGTACTCATCCAATTCATCATACTCATCAAGTAAAACAAAAAGGCGTTTACCTGGTAGAATATCATTTGTTACTATTTCAAAAAAGTCTAATATAAAATCTGGAGATGATGTAAAATAGATTTTTTCTTTGAATCTATTAAAATCCTTAAAAAATGCCCATTCTCTAACAAGTTGCTCTACTGCTTTTATTTGTAATTCAATGGACTGTTGTATCTCTAAAAAATTAGAGCCTTTAATTATGTAGGAAAATTTTTCGCTTAATTTTTGACATATTTTTTCTTCTGAAGGGATTTTTTCCAAATTCTGAATTAAAAATTGTAGGCTTTTGATGATTTTACTACATACTACTAAATTAAATGCATGTTCAAATAATTTTTCCAGCTGGTTTTCATTCATATAAGGAACATTATCTTGTGATAGAAGTTTATTAAAATAGTAACAACGTATCCATACACCAAAATAAGGTTTATTAAAATCATTAGGAGTAATTTTTATTTTATCGGGTTCTATATTTAATTTTTTGGATTTTTCTATTTTAATTTCTGCAATAACTGATTCTGCTGATAGTATATTAAGTATATGACTTTTACCAGAACCTCTGCCCCCCATTATTATCTTCGGCTTTATATCCGAAAGTTCCAGATTATTCATAAATTCTGGTCGTATAAAACATTTTACTGCCTCAATATACCTTTCTGGATGTTCTTCTGTACGCCAATCTTCAAAGACTGTTTCTTCAAACGGGTTTTCCCATGTCATTTTTT
>CAZWBN010000182.1:0-3881 GCA_964632095.1 uncultured Clostridia bacterium
GCAATAGAAATTAAACAGATAGCAGAGCCTTTTATTCCTCGAAGAGCAATCAGACATTTAGAAAAAGGTAGAGTAGTCATTTTTGTGGCTGGAACAGGAAGTCCATACTTTACTACAGATACTGCTGCTGCCCTTAGGGCAGTTGAGATTAAGGCAGAAGTTATACTGAAAGCTACAAAGGTAGATGGAATTTATGATAAGGATCCTTTAAAGGAAAAAGATGCAAAGAAATTTACTCAATTAAAATATTTTGATATTTTAGAAAAAGAACTAAAAGTAATGGATGCAACTGCTATTTCCTTATGTATGGATAATAAACTTCCAATTATAGTTTTTAATTTAAAGAATAGAGGAAATATTAAAAAAGCTATTCTTGGTGAGAAAATCGGAACAATTGTAAAATAAATTACTTAGTAGGGAGGGGAAAATGGTCAAACAAATACTAAAAGAATTAGAAAAGAGGATGATTACCTCAATTGACCATTTCAAAAAGGAATTAAGTAAGGTGAGAACAGGGAGAGCGTCCGTTTCGCTTTTAGAAGAAATAAAAGTTGATTATTATGGGACACCCACTCCATTGAATCAGGTTTCCACTCTTTCCGTGCCTGACCCAAATCTAATAACAATTCAGCCATGGGACCCTTCAATCCTCGGGGCAATTGAAAAGGCAATAAGAATAGCAGATTTAGGATTGAACCCTATCAATGACGGGAAAATGATTAAAGTCCCAATCCCTCCCTTAGACGAAGAAACCCGAAGAAAAATAGTCAAACATATAGGAAAGATTTTAGAAGAAGAAAAAACAGCTTTGAGAATAATGCGAAGAGAAAGTAAAGAGAAAATTGAGGAAGCAGAGAAAAACAAGGAAATTAGCGAAGATGATAAATACTGGGGACTTGAGAAACTCCAGGAATTAACGGATTTATATATTAAAAAAGCTGAAGATTTAGCCAAAGCAAAAGAAAAAGAAATTATGGAATTTTAAAATTATTTTTATCTTGTCCCAAATCTTGTTTTAAGAACCACTCCCCATCCAAGAATACTCAGGCAAAGAGCAAAAAGTAAACCTATTACAGGGATGAATCTTATTAAACTCACTATAGCAACACCTACAATGACAATTACAATCTGGGAGCCAGGTTTCCAGTTAAAAGCTTGCAAAAATTTTTCTCCAAAAAAGTAAAAGAGAACAACTCTTCCAAAAAATTGAACAATAAAGCCTGCTAATATTAAAAGAAATAATATTGGAATTCCTATAAGAAAAATACTGAGAATTACAGATAATAAAACTAAACCTGCAAAAATTAAAATTCCCAATATTCCAATCCCTGCAATTGGCCAGAATTTTTTTTCTATTTGAGAAGATGCAAAAGAAATCTGGTTCGGGAAAATTGCAACTAATATGATTGCCAGAATAAACCATATAAATATATTTAATAATTTAAAAATCATCACTATCGGCGCAAAAGAAAGAGAAAAAGCTCCTCTAAAAAATTGGTTAAAGATATTTGATAATCCTTGAATATTCCCAAAATGGACAACATCTCCTTCTATAATGCTCCCGACATCCCTTTCAAGACGACCACCAAGCACCACAACATCCCCTTTTATTTTAGCTGAAGGATAAATTTTGACTTCTGAGCCAATCCCAACAACTGCATCCCCTACTTCTCCTTTAATCTCCACATTGCCTCCAAATACAACAACACTTTCTCTCACTTCCCCTTCAATCAAAACACTTCCTCCGAAGGACAGCACATTATCCTTGGTTTCATCCTTTTCTACCACGATTCTATTTCCCAAGGATGCTCTATCCTGAGAAAAAACAGGTATTAAAAGAGACAAAATCACTATAAAAATAAATATGTTTTTCTTCATTTCCCTCTCCTTCTATGTTTTAACTAAAATCTTTTTAAAGGGAAAATATAAAATGAAGATTAATCCAGTTAAAATAATTGTAGTTAATATGACCATTATTTGAAGTTTTAATTCTAAACTACTCATGGATTTTAGTAAAACGACAAAGTCCCCGATTATTTGCTCCAAAACTTTAAAAATAAGGGTAATTACTTTCATTAACTTCGCAAGAAATATTGTTACATATCTAATTGTATTTAAAAGGGAATTGGTAAAATTAAGAAAAATTGAAGAAACACTTTCCTTAGTTACCTTTAGTAATATTATTGAAAAAAGTGAAAAGATGAAACTTATGCTTAAAGAATAAATAAAAACTTTTACCCATGAAATTCTTGGTCCAATGATTTTATCCATAATTTTATTTACTAAATCAGGAGGAGGTTCAATTTTGGGAATTTCTTTTATGCTTTCTAATAAAATTTTTCTTTCTCTCAGAATTCTGGAACATGTAGGGCAGACTGAGAGATGCTTTTCTATTTCAATTCTTTCCTCAGATGAAATTTCTCCTTCCAAATAATCATAAATTTTATTTATTTCTAAACATTTCATTTTTCTTTCTCTAATAAATATTTTATTCTTTCCTTAGCACGAAAAATTTTGTTTTTTACTGTTCCAATAGGAATATTTTTAATTTGAGCAATTTCCTGATAGCTGAGCTCATTTATGTGACGCAAAATAAATAATTCCTTCAAATCTAAAGGTAATCTATCAATTGCTTTCTCAATTTTCTTGACTAATTCTTTCTTTTCATATTTTTCAATTGGAGAAGGTTTTTTATCCGAAACCTGGAGATAAAAATCTTTACCCTCTTTAAGACTATGGTTTAAGGAAATTGTTTTTATTTTTCTTTTTCTCCATCTATCAATACAGAGATTAGAAGCTATCTTAAATAACCATGAACTGAATTTATAACGAAAATCGTAACTATTTAATGAAAAATAAGCCTTTACAAAGACTTCCTGGCTGAGGTCAATGGCATCATTATAGTTGCCCGTCATTCGTGTAAGATAATTCACAATCGGTGTTTGATATTTTTTAATTATCATCTCAAATGCCTCTTTTTTTCCCTTTAAAACCTGCTCAATTAATTTCTTGTCATCTGTCTTCATGAGGACTTTCTCAGTCCTCAAAATATAAATACGAAATTTTGAGGACTTTGGTTTTTATTTTTATTCAATAATGATTTCCACGCCTGGAGGTAAATTTAAAGTGAATAATTTCTCGGATATATCAATATTCTCTTTTACATTAGAAAAAATAAATTCCTGTTTGTTTCCAGCCCAATCAAAAAATACCGCTCTTTTTATAAGCAAATTTTCTTTTTCAATTTCAATTAAAATGAAAGTATATTCTTTCTCTTTTAGGGGTTTTAATTTAATGCAATAATTTTTCTTTTTATTTTCACAATATGCAAAATCAACTTTATAATTTCTAACTATTTTTGATTGTCCGGTTAGAATTGATAAAATTTCAGATTCAAATTTTTCTTTGAATCGAGAACTTTTGATTACTTGATTGTCTTCAGGGATATATAATAAGAACTCTCCATTAGAATAAATAAAGATTTTCCTTTCAGGTTCAAAATAATCCCATCTCATTGAAGATGGTATTTTAAAGTAAACTTTTCCTTTTTCCTCTAAGGGAGTTGAGAGAGTATTTGAGTGATAGATTTGAATGAAATCGGCACTGAAACCCTTTATCCTTCTGAATTTTTCTTCAAATTTACTAACTATGTCTTCAGGAGATTGAGAAAAACAATATGAAAATAAAAACAAATGAATAATAAATATTAATGCTTTTTTTCTCATTAAATCAAATTATACCATAAATATAGCATGGAAAATTAAATTGAAAAATGAAATAATTTTATGTATATTTTATGTGAGGATGCGCCCGTAGCTCAGCTGGATAGAGCGTCGGACTACGAATCCGCAGGTCGGGGGTTCGAATCCCTCCGGGCGCAC
>CAZWBN010000183.1:0-3847 GCA_964632095.1 uncultured Clostridia bacterium
GTAAGAAATTTTAATATGGAGAGGGAAGATGAAAATATTGGGTTTGATTTTATTCATTGGAGGGGTAATTATTAAATTTGTCACTTCCTTAAATCTTCTGGCTTGGGTTTTAATTATATTAGGTTTGGTTTTACTTATTTTTGCATATTTAGGAGAAAGGAAAAGGGAAGTTTAAATTAATTTTTTGGTTTGCATATAAACCCCACAATTTTTAAATCAAAAAAAGTTTGAGCATTAACAGCCTTTAATATAATTGCTGTATCAGCTCCCTTGCTTGTTCCACCTATTGAAATACAAAATTCATTTACAGGAATAAGACCCGCATCTGCTGCCATTAGACTTATTTCAATTGCGACTTTTGTTCCCTCTCCAAAGGTTCTTAAAGTATAAGCTATAATTTCTTCTAATTCGTATGTTCCAAGTTTTTTCCGCACTGCTCTTCCAATACCTCCAAAGGCATGCTGACATGTTAAGACTTTAGCACCATTTTTTTCCATTATTTTTTTATTCTCATCAGATAATTCCTGAAAATTTGGTTTTGAAAAACCTGTTGAATGTGTAACTATCACGAGATTGAATTTTTTGAACATCTCTGAAGCTTTAATGCCTGTTTCTCCAGAGCTTGAAGCAACAACAATATTTTTTATCTTTAACTCCTCAGCCCATTTTTTAGCTAATTGCAATGTTTTTAAAGTGTTTTCTTCGCCAGGTTTATCAAAATAAGTACAGGGAATGACTAATTCTTTCATTTCATCCTCCCTAATTAAGTGGAATCAAATAAAAAACTTATTTTAAAGGACCAACTACCTTTTCAACCTCTCTCAAAATTTCTCCTGATCTCACAACTTCGGTTAATTTATTAATGTCATCGAATAAAGGTCGATCCTCGTCCAAAGGTTCAATATATTTCCGTATCACTTCATAGGCAGTCTGAACTCCTTTACTCGGTTTTAAAGGTTTTCTAAATTCAATAGCTTGAGCCCCGGCCATTAATTCAATTGCAATAACTGCCTGAGCATTGTCTATTATCTGTCTGGTTTTTAGAGCTGTTGTCATTCCCATGCTAACAAAATCTTCCTGATCTGCAGCTGCCGGAATTGAGCCAATTGCAGCAGGAGTGCTTAGAACCCTATTTTCACATACTAAAGCACCTGCCGTATACTGAGAAAGCATTAATCCAGAAAACATTCCTGCTCCCTTGGTCAGAAAAGCAGGAAGTCCCATACTTAAGTTTGGGTTCATGAGTCTGTTCAATCTTCTCTCTGAGAGAACTGACACTGTGGTAACTGCTATTCCCAATAATTCAAGGGCAAATGCCTGAGGAGTACCCTGAAAATTAGCGCCAGTTAGAACTTCGTTATCCTCCGGAAAGAATGTGGGATTGTCTGCAGCATTATTTAGTTCTATTTCTATTATATATCTTGCCCATTTTAATGCATCTCTTGCTGCTCCAACTACTTGCGGTGTGCTTCGTAAGCTATAAGCGTCTTGGACTTTCTTCCCTTTTTGAGCTAAAAGTTCACTCCCTTCCACGATTTTCCTAATGTTTTCGCTACACTCAATAGCCCCCGGATACCCCCTTACTTTGTGAATTCTTTCATCGTAGGCTTTCATGTTAGCATTAAGGACTTCAAGAGTCATTGCAGCTGCTATTTCCGAATGTTTTATCCATTGATAAGCATCATAAATTTCTAATGCTCCCATTCCTGTAATTACATTAGAGCCATTTATGGTTGCTAACCCATCCCTTGCCTCATAAACAATAGTAGGGATTCCTGCTTTTTCCATAGCTTCCTTTCCAGGAAGTCTTTTACCCTGATAAAAAGCTTCTCCCTCTCCCATTAGAACCAAAGCCATTTGAGCCATTGGGGAAAGATCTCCGCATGCTCCAACTGAACCTCGTTCACATACAACAGGTGTAACACCCCGATTCAACATTTCCTTTAAGGTTTCAACTACTACAGGTCTTAGTCCAGAACGACCGTGACAGTGACAGTTTATTCTGCTCAACATAGCAGCCCTTACCACTTCTATTGGAAGGGGTTTACCATAACCTGCAGCATGACTGTAAATAAGATATTTCTGAAATTTTTTGACCTGTTCAGGAGTTAAAATAACTTCTGACAATTCCCCGATGCCGGTATTAATGCCATACATAATTTCTCGAGCTTTTATTTTCTGTTCCACCATCTCGCGACAATTTTTTATTCTTTCCATTGCATCGGGTGAAATTTCAATCTTTTCATTCTCCCGGGCAACTTTAACCACTTTTTCGATTGTTAAACTATGACCATCCATAATAATGCTCATTAGTACCTCCTTTTATATCTAAAATTCAGAGAGATTTATTTGCATGCCATCATTTGCAGAAATAACTTTTATACCCAATTCTGAACTCAATTTCTGTGCAACTTCCCAAGGTTTTGCCCTGAGTAGAGTCATACCAAAATGGGTAAGAATAGCTAATTTTGGTTTTATATGTGAAATTATTTTTTTGGCATCTGGAATGGTAAGATGTTGAATGTCATATTTTAAATTTACTTTTGGTTCAAGCCGCACAGTATTCAAAATTAAAATTTCTCCTTTATAATAGTTTTCCAGACCTTCAAAATAAAGGGTGTCTGAAATTAAAGAAATTCTATCTTTTGTTCCAGAAAAAATCAATCCATAAGTTTCAACTGGATGAATATGTTTTACAGGAGTAGTAAATTTAATATTTCCAATAAAATATTCTCCCCCTTCTTTAAGAATCTCAATTTTTTCGACATAACTTCGAACATATTTCAATATAATAGGGTCTTCATTTAGAGCATCAGAAGGGACAAATACTTTTCCTCTTTTCTTAAATCCTCCTTCTGTCATAGCTTCAATCATTATATTAATGTCATTCGAATGGTCGAGATGTTTATGTGTAAGAATAATGCCATCCAAATGAAGAGGGTCTAATTTAGGTTTACTCGACATGCATTTTACCAATGTGCCTGGTCCTGGGTCAATTAAAATATTTGTTCCATCCAAATTTAACCATATACCTCCGGATGCTCTTAATTGTTTTGTAACTACTATTCTTGCTCCGGCTGTTCCTAAAAATTTAATGAAATTCATTATTTAATTGAATTAAGAGCTTGGTCAAGGTCTTTAATAATATCCTCTGGATTCTCTCCTCCAACACATAATCTTATCATCTGTGGTGGAATATTCGCAGCTTTTCGAGCCTCTTCACCTTGCTGTTGATGGGTAGAAATCGCGGGAATAGTAGCGACGCTCTTTATTCTTCCTAAATCAGTTGCTCTAAATATCAATTTTAAGTTGTCATAAACTTTACGAGTGTCTTCTGCACTCCCTGCCACATTGAAGGACATTAAATGTCCGTACCTATTAACTGGATTGCCTTTTTCATCTATCGAATCAACAAGTTTAAAATATTTTTTCGCTAATTTATGAAGAGGATGTGAAGGTAAACCTAAATAATCTACCCTTTCAACCCTGGGATGTGATTCCAAAAATTGAGCTACTTTCATTGATGACTGACTAAAATAGTCCATTTTTATTCTTAATGTTTTTATCTCTGCAAGAGTGAAAATAGCATCTACTGGAGATAAGCTTGGTCCATAATCCCTGAAAGGCCATAATTTAACCCATTCTCCAAAGTTCTCACGCATTTCCTGATTATCAATATTTGTTGTAATATTTTTCTTCGCAACTACTATTCCACCAATTATATATCCACTCGCAGTAGCAGATTTGGTAAGAGAATGGACTACTATATCAGCACCATGAACCAACGGTCTTAATAAAGCTGGAGTTGCAATTGTGCTATCTACTATAAGGGGAATTTCATATTTAT
>CAZWBN010000184.1:0-3838 GCA_964632095.1 uncultured Clostridia bacterium
GCTGGTTTCTGTCTTCTATCTATTCTTCTTGGCATTTTAATTTATAATTCTATAAACTCCCATAACAGCGTATCAGGATTCACTATTGCAATGGTGCCTTTTCCCGAGAGCCATCCACAGGTTTCTCCTGGATTTATGATGAGAACTCCCTCTTTTTTCTCTGCTTTTGGTTCGTGCAGGTGTCCGTAAACAATAAGGTCAAATTTTTTCTGAGCAACATATTCTTCCAATTGATTGGGAGCATGTAGAACAAGAATCTTAAGTTTCTCGTGTTCAAAGATAAAAGGTGGTTCCTGAATATCTCCAAGAGTAGCAAATGCTTTATTCAGCCCGAGTTTTTCCCCATCGCAATTTCCATAAACCGCTTTAACAGGGCAATTGAGTTTATCAAGTTCTTTTGCAGCGAAGGGAGCAACAAAATCTCCAGCATGAATAACAAGAGAACATTTTTTTTCATTAAAAATTTCAACTGCTTTTTTAATTTTGGTTAAATTATCGTGAGAATCAGCCATTATTCCTATCATTTTAGACCTCCGCCCAATTTATTCCCCATGATAATTTCACCTTTAAAGGAACTTTTAAAGGATAAACATTTTCCATTTTTTCTTTAACTAATGCCTCTAATTCTTCCTTCTCTTCTGGCTTGGCTTCAAAAACTAACTCATCATGAACCTGAAGAATCATCTTTGTTTTCAATTTTCTCTTTTTAATTTCCTTCCATACATCAATCATTGCCTTTTTCATCAAATCAGCAGCTGTGCCCTGCAGGGGAGTATTCAAAGCCATCCTTCTCCCTGACTCCTGAATATTTTTATTTTTACTCTTTAACTCAGGAATAGGTCTTATTCTACCAAGGAGTGTTTTCACATAACCTTTTTCAATTGCATCCTTAACTGTTTTATCCAGGTATTCTTTTACTTTTGGATATTTCTCAAAGTATTTCTCTATATATTTCTGAGCCTCCTGAGGGGTAGTATTTAGCTCCTTAGATAAAGAAAAAGCAGAGGTGCCGTAAATTATACTGAAATTTATTATTTTTGCTCTTCTCCTTTGTTCTTCCGGGAATAACGAGGATTCTTCCCCAAAAACTTCCTTGGCTGTTCTCTGGTGAACATCTTCATCATCTAAAAAAGTCTTAATTAAAGCAGGGTCTTCGGAAAAATGTGCCAATAATCTGAGTTCAATCTGTGAATAATCAGCAGAAAGAAATAAATATCCTTCCTCTGGAATAAACGCCTTTCTCAATTTCTTCCCCCATTCTGTCCGAACTGGAATATTCTGTAAATTGGGCTCTGAACTACTCAATCTCCCTGTGGCAGCAACTGTTTGATTGTATGAAGTATGTATTCTTCCTGTTTTGGGATTAATCTGGGATAAAATAGAATCAACATAGGACGACTTCAGTTTAGCCAGTTGTCTATATTCCAGAAGCATTTTAGGAACAGGATGCACTGAAGCAAGTTCAGTAAGCACTTCAATATCTGTTGATTGCGCTTTTGTTTTTTTCATTTTTTTAATCTTTGGCAGTTTTAATTCTTCAAAAAGAACTTTGCTTACCTGCTGAGGAGAATTGATATTGAATTCATGCGAGCTCAATTCAAAGATTTTTCTCTTTAAATAATCAAGTTCCTGTTCCAATTCATATGAAAGATTAAGCAATACTCTGGTATCTATTCTGACTCCTGTCATTTCCATGTCAGCTAAAACATTAATTAAAGGAAGCTCTATTTCCCGATAAAGCTTTTCCATCCCCTTTTCCTTTACCTGAGGAAACAGAATAGAGCTCAATTGCAACGCAATATCAGCATCCTCGCAGGAATAGAAAGCAACTTTATCTATCTCAATTTTATCAAGGGTTAATTGTTTTTGCCCTTTTCCAGCGATTTCTTTATATGGAATTTTTCTATATTGCAAATAATTTAAAGCCAGGTCATCAAGATTATGATTTCTTCGATTTGGGTCAAGTAAATAGGAAAGAAGCATTGTATCAAGGTCAATCCCTTCCATTTCAATTCCATTATTTTTAAAAACAATATAATCGTATTTCAAATTTTGACCGATTTTCTTTATATGAGGGGAAGAAATGATATTCTTCAGTAAGTCAAGGGCTTTCTGTTTCTCAATTTGTACAGGCGCATCAGGATAATTATGACCAATTGGAAGGTAATAGCCCCTGTCTGGTTCAAGAGAGAAAGAAATCCCGATTAGTTCAGCTTTCACTGGAGAGGGATTATCTGTCTCGGTATCAATTGAAACAAATCCTTTTTTTTCAATTTCTTCTATTAAGGTCTTTAGCTCATGTTCTTTTAAAATTATCTTATAATCTTTTTTAGGTTTTTCTATTTCTTTTAAATATTCTTCGAGTAAAGAAGTGAATTCCAGTTTTTGAAATAAATCTATAAGTTTTGAATAATCAGGTTTTTTTAGCCTGAATCTTTCAGGATTAAATTCTATTTCAAGGTCAGTTCTGATTATGGCAAGATTCTTGCTAATTTTAAGTAATTCCAGATTCTCTTTAATTTTTTCTTTAATTTTGTCTTTTTCTATTTTGTCAATATTTTTTATTAAATTATCAATTGAACCGAATTCTTTTATTAATGCTCTCGCGGTTTTCTCTCCTATTCCAGGAATTCCTGGAATATTATCCGACTGGTCGCCCTGTAAAGCCAATATATCTGTAATCTGTTCTGGTTTAATCCCGAAATAAGCTTCAATTTCCCTTCTATCGAAATATTTTTCTTTAACTGGATTGAATACAATTACTTTATCATTGACCAATTGAAAAAAATCTTTATCTCCTGTAACCAGTATTGAAATAAAATTTTTCTGGGAGGCTTTTTTTGCAAGAGAACCTAATACATCGTCTGCCTCATAATTCTGTTCCTCAAAAATTGGAATATTTAAAGCTTTAAGAATTTCTTTAATATAAGGAATCTGCATCTGAAGTTCATCAGGCATTGGAGGTCTCTGGGCTTTATATTCCTTAAATAATTTATGTCTTATGGTGGGTCCCTTTACATCAAAAGCAACCACTAAATATTCAGGATTCTCATTTTTTATCAATTTCCTTAGCATATTCACAAATCCATAAATTGCATTAGTGGGAAAGCCTTTTTTTGTAGTTAATCTTGGAAGTGCAAAAAAAGCCCTGTATATTAGAGAACTACCATCAACCAGAAAGAGCTTTTTTGAGGGCATACTTTAAATTCTTTTGAAGAATTTTTTAATCTCTTTTTTTATAAAACCTTCTTTTGAAACATTTATAATAATTGCAAATTTTTTCTCTTTAAAATTGGGAAGGAATAGTCTCATTGAAACTTTCCCTTCATCATCTGTTTTTCCTTTGAATAAATGAAACTTTTTACCCAGTTCCGTTATTAAATTTACATCAATATCTGCATAGGGAATTGGACTCTTTGATTCATCGTTAATTGTTTCCAGAGAAATATTAAAATATGGAGAAGATGTTACCGGATATTCAAATTCAAGGAGGTTAATCTCTAATTTTTCAGGAACTTCTGTTTTCTTCTGACTGGTGAGTTCCATATCTTCTTCAAAACTGAGATAATGGTCAAATTTTCCCTCTTTAATTTCCTGAATTATACTCTGATGCTGTTCTTCCATTATCTTTTGAATTTCCTCTTCATTTCTTACATTTTCTAAAATAGAGGTGTAGGGTACTCTTCGTGAAGCAAGAACCTGACCCGAGGTGTAAATTAGAGTTTCAATATAACCAAATTCAATTCCCTTATCCTGAGTCTGAACATGGAAGATAACTCCCTTATGTTCTACATTGGTATTAAATCCGCCTTTCATTTTTGAGCTTATTTTAGCTTAT
>CAZWBN010000185.1:0-3824 GCA_964632095.1 uncultured Clostridia bacterium
TTTGCCTGACCAATAAAAAAACTTATTATTTCGCTCCCTTTTTTAACATAGCCAACATCAATTTTCTTAATCCTCATTCTCTTTAGAGCAAGGCATGCCTTTTCCAGGCTATCAAGATTAAACTCTTTTGCTATATCATTCGATGAACCAAGAGCAATTAAACCAAAAATGTTGTTTAAATCATTCCTAATTATTTCATCCACAATAATCTGAAAAGTGGAATCCCCTCCAGCCCCAACTATTATTTTATGATCTTTACTCCTCTCTTTTACAAGTTCCCTTATGTGTTCTAAATTTTTACTTACAAATAGATTATAAGAAATTCCGTAATTCTTTAATAATTTTTCTAATTTTTCTCTTTCCTTTATAGCTTTCCCTCTTCCTGCACCTGGATTAAATATTATGGCGATTTCCTCATTCACTCTTTCCTATCCTCTTCTTGTAATTTTCTATAACCTTTTCAGTAAACCATGCCCATATCTTTTTATGAAATTCAAAACTTGGAGGATTTTTTTCAAGTATTTCTCTCCTGCTTATGCCATCTTTTTGTTCGGGTTTAAATTTAACCTTTATCTGATAGTCCCAAAGTGTATAGTTCTCAGGATGAAACTGAACCCCAAGAACATTTGGATATTTTATATGCTCAACTGCTTCAATAACTTTACCATCAAGTGAAGTAGCTATTATTCTCATTCCTTTGCCAAGTTTTTCAAGTGCCTGATGATGGGAAGATAAGATAAAAGGCTTATCCTCTGGTTTCATTTTCATTTCCTTGCAGAATTTTCCACTTGGAAGGAGCTTAATCTGATGCATTGTTGAACGACTGAGTTTATTTAAAGGATAAAGAAGATAATAAGGATTTTTATGCCAGCAGGATTCAGGAAGTTCAAGAACATCTTCCACATATGTAGCTTTATATATTTCTGACCACAGATCCTGATACAGAGTTCCACCTGTAGCAACATTCAGTGTCTGAACACCAAGACAAAATGCTAAAATCGGAAAGTTTGGCTTTCTTTCAAGAAATGGTTTAAATTTATTATTCTGGAATCCACCTAAAAAATGGAAAGCACAGGAAAGTTCGACAAAATGTCGATTAGGAGTTCGGATCTGTGTAAGTAAATTGGTTTTTTCTCCGTAAATTTCAGGAGGAATATCAGCTCCACCAAAGAATATTAAAGCATCAGCTTTTTGAAAAATTTTTCTGAAATCAGAAGTGCAGGAATTCTTCTCAAATAAATTTTTCTCATTCAATTCCCCTTGAATTTTATGAAATACAAACCAGTCTATCCCCTTCTCTTCCACATATTTTTTTGATTGAGAGTAATCATAACTTTCACTGTAATGATAAACACCTACAATTTTAAACTTTTTAAGTGCTAAAAGATTATTTTTAATCAAAGCTTCCACATTCTTTATTGTTCCAATTGATGGATAAAACACTGCAATTACAACCTCTGGATATCTGTTATCAATCCTGTCAAAAAATCTCTCCTCGACTGATAGTAAATAAGGAGTTATTAAGCATAGAATCAAGACAAAGATAGCAACTCGAAAATAAATACACTTTTTCATTTTTTCCTCCCTCATTCAATTTTAAAAGTCAATAATATTTGCTTTTTATTTTTTCTTTTCTGCCTCTTTCTTCAATTTCATAATCAAATCTTCTGTCAAATTAACAGCGACCTTAACCCTTGTTGGCTCTGCCGATATATTAATACCACTTAGTAACTCCTGAAGCTCAGGACTTTGGCTTTTACCCATGCTTATCATTGCCTTAATTCCATTTAAGAAATCAGCCATCTGATTGATTTTTGCTTCATCATCACTGTGTAAATTTAACTCTCCTTGGTATCCTGTATTATTATAATCCATGAAGAAAGAAACTGCTTTTATGGATTCAAAAATTTTTGCCTGCGGATTCTTTTCGAGCATTCCCTTTATATCTTTCCTTGGAATCAAGGAAGCCCCCCAGAGAAAAGATTCTTGATTTAAATCTTTCACTAAACTCATCAATTGAGAATTTTTAAGTATGTTCTCTCCCTTTCCCGCTTTGAGGTCAATAGCTTTCTTTAGAAGCTCTTCATTTCCTATTCCTAAAAAATTATTGCCAATAAAAGCCATTCTTAGATCTTTGTTCTTTTTATCAATTCCACTAATTATAAGCGCATTTTTGTATTTTTCTTCAGCAATATCAAGACCTTCTTTTTTAAGATTGGATAAAATTAACTCCTTTTTATAGTCAACATTCATTACAACAAGTCCTGCTGTCTTTTTTCCGGGCATTATTTTCCCAGAAATAGCAATCCCTACGAAATGAATATCCTTTTCCGGGTCTATTCCCCATTTTTCGATTTTCTCCCTATTGGTTGAAGTTAACTCTCTAAAAAATTTCGTGCCGGAAATTCTCTCAATATTAACAAAAATAATACCAGCAGATTCCTTTGGAAGCATTTTCAATATCTCTTCCTTTCCCTTTACCGCTTTTTTACAATAAGTGGAAAAAATCAAAATTAGAGAAATGATGAAAATTGTAAATAATTTTCTTTTCATAAAATCCTCCTTAAAATTTTTTTTCGTTTAAAATAACCTTAATTCTTCTCTTTTTTCTCCTTATTTTTCTTCTCTTCTTTACGCTCCCAGGGTTTCCAGTCTATTCCCAGAATATACTTCTGCATCCATTTAATTTCTTCAATATCTCTTGTTCTTTGATGTCTTGGCTCACGAAATCCATGGGATTCGCGAGGAAATCTAATATATCTAACTGTTTTACCCATATCCTTCAATGCAGTAAATAATAACATACTTTGGTGTTCGGTGCATGTTCTATCTTTTTCACCATGCATTATTAGCGTTGGAGTATTTATATTTTTTACATATGTAAAGGCAGATCTCTTCTTATAACCCTCTGGATTGTCCCATGGAGTTCCCCCTATATACCAAAGACGCACATCGTAATTAAAACCAGCTCCATACTCTGATGGCCATAGGCATACCAGAGCCCCAAGAGATGCAGCTTTAAATCGATTGGTCTGGGTTATAGTCCAGGCACCCAGTATTCCCCCATAACTCCAGCCTCGAACACCCATTTTCTCTGGGTCTACATATCCCTTTTCTATTACATAATCAACTCCTGTCATTAAATCCCAGTAATCTCCTCCACCTATGTCATACATATTCCCTCTTAAAAATTCATCTCCATAACCTGTGCTTCCCCTTACATTTGGACATAAAGAGGCATAACCCAGACCTGCCCATACATGATATCTATACGAGAAACTATTTGTAAAAACACCTGCTGGACCTCCATGAATGTGCAGAATTAAAGGTAATTTTCTATTACCTTTATAATCTGAAGGAAGATAAAGAATCCCCTCAATCTCAAGCCTGTCTTTGCTCTTCCATCTAATTATTTTTGCTTTAGCGAGGAGAATTTCTTTCTTAATCCATGGATTTGCATCAGTCAATCTTACTGGCTTAAATTTTTCGGTGGAGGAAACATATAAATCAGGAGGTGTATCAAAATCAGAAAATAAGTAAACCATTTTTTTACGGTCTTTAGAAAAAGAACTGGCATATAAACTTCCCTTAACATTGGTTACCTGAATTATTTCACCCGTTGAAATATTAATTTTATACAAATTTGAATTAGTCCTCACTAATCCGGTGAAAAGTATGTATTTACTATCCGGTGTCCAGACATAATTTCTTATTTGTCCATTAAATTTACCGGAAATCAATCGATATTTCTTTGTGTCTGGATTCATCACCCATATTTTACTTTGTCTCAATTCCCATTTTTTATCATCAGGAGCAATATATGC
>CAZWBN010000186.1:0-3813 GCA_964632095.1 uncultured Clostridia bacterium
AAAGCTTCTCAAGAACCATCTGAAACCGCAGAAAACAATATTTATTATGTAAAAGCTCCAATGGTTGGAACTTTCTATCGAGCACCAGACCCATCTTCTCCTCCTTATGTTGAGGAGGGAGACAAGGTAGAAAAAAGTCAGGTTTTGTGCATTATAGAGGCAATGAAATTAATGAATGAAATTGAATCTGAGGTTGAAGGAGTGGTGGAAAAAATTTTTGTTGAAAATGGTCAGCCAGTTGAATACGGTCAAAAGCTTTTTGCTATTAGACAGGCAAAATAATCCGATATGTTTTCAAAAGTTCTAATCGCAAATCGAGGAGAAATAGCTCTACGAATAATTAGAGCATGTAAAGAATTAGGACTAAAAACAGTCATTATCCATTCAGAAGTAGATAGAAATTCCCTCCCTGTTCTCCTTGCTGATGAGAAAGTATGTATAGGTCCTCCAAAAGCATCAGAAAGCTATTTGAATATTGCCTCAATAATAAGTGCAGCAGAAATAACAAAAGCAGATGCTATTCATCCAGGTTATGGATTCCTTGCGGAAAATCCCCGTTTTGCTGAAATATGTGAGACTTCTGGCATAAAATTTATTGGTCCGCCAGCTGAAATAATCAGGCTAATGGGAGATAAACAAAAAGCAAGACAAACAATGAAAAATGCAAAACTACCAATAATTCCTGGTAGCAAAGAGGTGGTTAATAATTTAAGAGAAGCAAAAAAAATTATTTCATCGATAGGTTATCCTGTGATATTAAAAGCAGTTGCAGGAGGAGGAGGAAAAGGAATGAGAATTGTCCATTCCTCCTCTCAGTTAGAAGAAGCATTTCAAATTGCACAAACTGAAGCCGAAGCTGCTTTCGGAAATCCTTCCCTTTATATAGAAAAGTATCTTGAGGATGCCCGTCATATTGAAGTTCAGGTAATTGGAGATTCTTCCGGAAAAGTAGTCGCTTTTGCAGAGAGAGAATGCTCTATCCAGAGAAAACATCAAAAAATATTGGAGGAAACTCCATCACCCGCTGTGAATGAAAAATTAAGAAAGAAACTGATAAAGGAAGTTGAACAGGCAGCATCTACAATTGGGTATCAGAGTCTTGGAACATTTGAATTTTTAATGGATAAAAATGGAAATTATTATTTTATGGAAGCCAATACAAGGGTTCAGGTTGAACATCCAATCACAGAAATGATTTATAACATTGACCTTGTTAAGGAACAGATAAAATTAGCAGCAGGAGAAAAGATTTCCTTTGACAAAGATTTAGAAAAAAGAGGACACAGCATTGAATGTAGAATCAATGCAGAAGACCCAGAAAATTTTGTGCCTTCTCCTGGTAAAATTGAATTTCTGGCTCTTCCCGGAGGTCCTGGAGTGAGAGTGGATACTGCTATTTATAATGGATATGAGATTCCACCTTTTTATGACTCTTTAATTGCAAAAATCATAGTTCATGCCCCAAATCGTGATGAAGCAATTAATAAGATGAAAGTTGCATTAGAAACCACAACTATTGTTGGGATTAAAACTAATATCCCTCTTCATTTGAGCATTCTAAGTAACTCCTCCTTTAAAAAAGGGGATTACAATATTAGATTTATGGAGAATTTTTCAAAAAAATAATTATTTTAAGATATAAATTTTTACAATAAAGGCTCCTGCATTATCTGAAAGAAGATTTTCGTTAATTCCTAAGAAAAGTCTTCCTCCTTTTAAAATTTTGATTCTATTCTTTGAACCTATCAGAAAATAATCTTCGCTTTCCTCCCCTATTTTCCCTATCAATGCCCCAAGATTTTCATTTGGAAGAGGTTGTTGAAGAGTATTTATTGGAAGTCCTTCTGGATTACACCATGCTTTTGGATTTCCTTTCTGAAGACATATCTCTCCCAGTGCTTCAATCAATATTTCCTGATTATCTTCTAAATCTATTCGGGTATCAAACCACGCAACATTGCCGGGAACATTTAAAACCTTCTCCAATTCAAATCTTTGTTTTTTCCCTTTTTTTTCTTTTTTCTTAGGAGGAGGGAGTTGTTTTAAATGATTTTTTATGCTTTTAAATTTCTCTTCATTAGAGTAATATTTTATATGTGGAAGCTTACTTATATGATACGATATCCATTCAATCCTTTCCTGAAGGGGAGGGTGAGTGGAAAGCCACCAAATCGGAGAGCCTTTTTCCTTTTCTATTTCCTTTAGTCTCTTAAAGAAAGTTATTAATCCACTTGGGTCGAAACGAGCATCATGCATATTTTGAACTGCTAAGTAATCAGCTTCTCTCTCATTATCGCGAGAGAATTTCAACCTCGCAAAGAAAATTCCAACTCCCCCACCAATTTTAAATATATTTGAAAGAATTTTTCCTCCCTCTTTACCTGTTATCATAATACCTGCTTGGATAATTGCATTTATTAAAGCTATTTTACTAATTTCTTTGCTCACATGTCTTCCCATTACATGACCAATCTCATGGGCTATAACACCTGCAAGCTCCGTTTCTCCTTCCGTATTCTCAATTAAGCCTCTATTTACATATATCTTTCCTCCAAGAGTAGCAAATGCATTAATTTCATTCGAGTTTATAATCTTGAATGTCCAATCATAACCTTTTATTAAATTCTGAAGGTGTGAATTCCTCAACATTCTTTTTCCCAGCTGTTCAATATATTTCTGAGAAACAGGGTCATTCAAGACTTCCATTTCCTGTTCAATTTTCTGGATTATCTCCTTTGAATATCTTAATTCATCCTCTTTGCTTATAAGATTAAAACCTCTCCCAATTTTCTCTTCCTTAATTTCCCACGGCCCCCTCATTGGAGCACAGGTGGTCAGGAAAAAGAGAATAAGGAGACAAAAAGAAATAATTAAAATTTTTTTATTGACTTTTAACTTCTCCATTTTGTTCTCCCAGTTTTAAAATTTCTATCATTTGGGAATGAATTAGACCATTACTTGCAACTATTTCTTTGGCATGAATATCAATTACATTATTTTTAAAGTCTGACACTCTCCCCCCTGCTTCCTTTACAATCAACATCCCTGCTGCTATATCCCATGGAAACAATTTTAATTCCCAGAATCCATCCAGTCTCCCGCATGCCACATAACAAAGGTCAAGGGCTGCGGACCCACATCTTCGAACTGCTTGGGCTTTAAGAACAAAATTATTGAAATGGTTAATATTATTATTTTTGCTTTCCCTTAAATCATAGGGAAATCCTGTTGCCAACAGACTTTTATCAAGCTCCTTAGTTGAAGATACTTTAATCTTTTTATTATTAAGAAATGCTCCTTTGTTTTCAATTCCCCAGAACAACTCATCCAGCATGGGATTATATACAACTCCTAAAATTATTTTTCCCCTATATTCTAACGCTATGGAAACACAAAAAACGGGATAGCCATGAGCATAATTTGTGGTTCCATCAAGAGGGTCTATTATCCATCTGAATTCTTCTCCCCTATGTTCCAGGTTTTCTTCTGCTAAAAAACCATGATGGGGGAAATGGGATTTTAGTTTTTTATATATTAAATCCTGCGACGCTTTATCACAAGATGTAACAAGATTTACATCACCTTTATACTCAATCTTTTTTTTGTTTCCAAAATTCTTCTTTAAAAAACATCCTGCTTCCATTGAGATTTCTTTTGCAACATTCAAATAATGTTCAATCTTATTCATCGCTTCCATATTACCAGAATAATTAATAAAGAGGCAAGAGAGAGATGAAAAATAACATTGATTTAAAGCAGTATTTGAAATATTTGAATACAGGTCTTCCTGAGATTCCTGAAATTAATAATAAA
>CAZWBN010000187.1:0-3768 GCA_964632095.1 uncultured Clostridia bacterium
CTCCTTTTATTTAATGTATCGTGTTTTCCGGATAACTTTCTCTCAAGCCAGCTTCCAATTAAAAAAGAAGCCAAAGCAAAAATCGTACCTCCGATTGAACCTCTCCAGCCAGCGGAACTAAAGATACTCTGTCCCCATCTTCTTCCAGCACCTTGACCTCTTCCAAAGCTACTCCATCTTCCATGACCCTGACCAAAAATGCTATTTCTTCCTCTCATTTTGTCTCCTCCTTTAACTGATTGATTATTCTTTCCACTATATTATTAAAGGCTTTTGTTGCCTCAGAATCAGGTTGATTCAGGATAAAGGGCTCTCCTCTATCTCCGGATTCTACAATTCGAGGGTCAACCGGAATTCTTCCTAAGAATGGCACTCTTAATTCTTTAGCTGCTTTTTCTCCTCCGCCTTTTTTGAACAAATCTATTTTTTTTCCACAATGAGGACATATAAGCTCACTCATATTCTCTATAATGCCCAATATTTTCAAATTCAGTTTTTGAGCAAATAGAACTGCTTTTCTCGAATCAAGAAGGGATACCTCCTGGGGTGTGGTGACAATTATAGCCGCAGTAGCAGGAATTAACTGAGCTACTGAGAGAGGCTCATCTCCAGTGCCAGGAGGAGAATCCACTACTAACCAGTCAAGTTCACCCCATTTTACATCTCCAAGAAACTGCTGTATTGCTTTCATTTTCATTGGTCCCCGCCATATTACCGGCAAATCAGGATTTTCCAATAAAAAAGCCATTGAAACAAGCTTTAAATTCTCTGTAACTCTAACTGGAAGAAGATAATTTCCTGAGATACCCATTCTCTCATTTTCCACACCAAGCATTTTTGCTAAATTCGGACCATGAATATCCACATCAAGAAGACCGACTTGCATCCCCTTTTCACTCAATGCAAGAGCAAGATTAGCTGCCACAGTGCTTTTCCCAACCCCTCCCTTTCCACTAAAAACTAAAATTCTGTTTTTAATTTTCGCCAAATTCTGACTAACTCTTTTATCAAGTTCACTTAAAGTCTGCTGTCCCATCTTTTACCTCCAAAATAAGGAATCCCACAATTTAAGTCTTTTTTTATATTCAGTAATTATCTCTTTAATTGGACCACTTGCTCCAGTTACTGTTTTTACTCCTGCGGTATTCAAAATTTCAAATGCATTTAGACCTATATTACCCGTTAATAAAACATCAATTTTCTCATTTATAATAAATTGAGCAGTTTTTATTCCTGCCCCTTGAGGCTCTTCCCTGTAAGGATTCTCAATTGCTTTATAGCTCATTGTATCTAAATCAATAATAAGAAGATATTTTGCCCTTCCGAATCGAGGGTCCACTTCAGAATCTAAATTATTGCCTTTCGAAGTTATACAGATTTTTTGAGAATAAGAGTATCCATGTTGACATTGATGCATTTCGCTTGAGTGAGTACACTTACTTTCTCCAATTTCAAGTTCATTGTTTATAAATTTTTGGATTACATCATCCACATTTCCACTTACACCCACAATTGTTTCAATCCCTCTAAGTTTAAACAAATTTTGTGCTCTTGGACCCATTCCACCTGTAATAACACAATCCACACCATATCCTGCTAAAAATTGAGGAAGAAAACCTGGCTGATGTCCTGGATTATGAATGATTTCCTTATTAATAATCTTTCCTTTTTCAATCTCATATATTGCATAAGCCTTACATCTCCCAAAATGAGCCGACACATCACCATTATCCACAGACACAGCCACTTTCATTTTAAGCCTCCTAATATTTTATTACTTTTTCACCTTTTCCAATTCTTTTATTCTTCTATTAATCTCCTCAATTTGCTGCCTCAAAAATTCAGCCTGTTGCTTTAAAGTTTCTATCTCTTCCTCAGGAGAAGAAGGCGGAGAAGGCGGAGGAGGTGGAAAAGGACCCTGGCTCACAGGTCCAAATCCCATTCCTCTTCCTCTTCCCCATCCCATACCTCTTCCCATTCCTCTTCCCCATCCAGGTCCCATTTGCTGACCAGGTCCAAATCCCATTCCAAAATGGGGCGGAACATTTGGCTGAGCCGTGGATCTTAATGTTCCTGATTTATATTGCTGGATTGCTTCTTTAACTGTTCCAGCAACACCAATTATCACTTCTATTCCAGCTGCCTGAAGGGTTTGAAAGGCATTGGGACCACAACTTCCTGTAAGGACTGCTTTAACTCCTTTGTTAGCAATAAGCTGTGCTGATTGAATACCTGCGCCACCTGGAGCACCAACATTGGGATTTTCAATCGCTTCGAATTCCAAAGTTTCCGGGTCTACAAAAATAAAATAAGCACATCTCCCAAATCTTGGGTCAACCGGGCTTTCCAAATCAGGACCGGATGAAGTTATTGCAATTTTCATTTTTTCCCTCCTAATTCTTGAATTCTCTTTTCAATTGCTTCTAATTCGTTTTCGAGTTCTTGGGCTTGAGTCTTTAATAATTCCAGTTCCTCCTCTTCATTAAGACTCATTGCTCCCCATGGGTCATATGGAGTGGGAAAACCTGGCTTTGGGAAACCAGGAGCCGAGGAGTAAGGAATTTGACCAGTTTGCCAGAAATAGTTCATTTGTGGAGTGGGCCAGCTTCCTGTTAATAAATATTGAGCAGCCGGACCCAATCCCATAGGACTTCTACCCAACCATCCGGGAGAGAAACCAAACCTCATCCAACCTGGCAAGCCGGTTAAACGGAACCACCATCTATATCTATGCCTCATTATGATCACCTCCTTTTTTATTTAGTTTTTTGAAGCTCAGTTAATCTTTTATTAATCTGAGTTAATTCATCTTCTAAAATTTTCTTTTGCTGTTCAAGCATTGCTTTTTCCTCTTCCTCAGTTAACGGAGGATATGGGAACCAGTAAGGAAAACTATACCAAGGATAGCTATATCCCCAATATCTCATCCATTGAGCAAAATACGGTAACATAAACCATCCTGCTGGCCCCATTCCAAAAGGCATTTTTTCACCTCCTTTCAATGAAATTTTAAATTAACTTGACTTCCCGGTTTGAGGTTGGGTTGCTCCAGTTTGATAGCCATATCCAGGCCATTGTGACCAACCCGTTCCAAATGGATAGCCAAAATAAGGGATTGTTCCTAAATAGTAACCTGCGTATGGTGTTGCCCACCACCATCTCGGTAACCAAGGAAACCATCTACAAAAGGGAAAAGGGTTTCCTCTACCCCAACCCCAACCCCAAAAGGGATAGCCAAACCATCCAAATGCACCCCATCCACGACCAAATCCTCTTGGCATATTAATCACCTCCTTGATAATGATAATTATTTTCATTGAAATTTAAAAAAATTATTTGCATTTATCACAAACTCCGTAAAATTGAATTTTATGATCTTTAATATCAAAATTATATTTTTTAGAAAGAGCTTCTTCCATTTTTTTTACTAATTCTATTTCCTCTTTTACAAAATCATCGTAATCGATTATTTTTCCACATTTAATACATACTAAGTGATGATGATTTTTCTTAATCCCGGAAGCAAGTTCATATCTACTCTGACCATCTCCAAAATCAAATTTTTTTAACAATCCCATTTGAACAAGGAGGTCAAGGGTACGGTATATTGTTGCAAGACCAATTGTAGGATAAATCTTGTGAATAGCTGAATAAATTTCTTTTGCACTCAAATGTTTCGATGTTTTATTTAAAAATTCTAAAATAGTCTGGCGAGGAAAAGTAAGCCTGTATCCACAACCTCTAAATCTGTGTCTCCACCAATTAGGT
>CAZWBN010000188.1:0-3763 GCA_964632095.1 uncultured Clostridia bacterium
GCAAAATAGGTTCCATAAGCATTAATATTTAACTGATTTCTGTCTGTTCCATAAAGTTCGCAGTTTCCAGAAACATAGAAAGTTGGGTAATACTGATATCTCATATACTCTCCACTTCCCCAATTTCTTGGGGTCAGACTAAATCCACCATCCATATAAATGGCTTTTGCAACTAAGAGTAAATCACCAAAAACTGCTTCAATTTCACCTTTATACATTCCACCAGGACCTTCCTGGTCCCAGAGCGTTTCTGGAGCTTGGTAAGTAGGACCATACCATGTTCTTCCCCATTTGAGTTTGTTATCATATTCATAGAAAGCCTCTGCTCTAATGTTACTTGTAAGCTGAAAGTTTAATTTTGCATATCCACTTTCTAACCATGTTTTATCATGAGTTCCAGCCAGGGTTATTGAATCTATATCCTGAATTCCCCATGCAAGATAGAACCATGCCTTATCTTTAACAATTGGTCCACCAAAGTTTGCTCCATATAAGTATATTTTACCTACTCCAGCACCCTTATAACCTTTCTCTTTCAGCTCATCAGGAATATTTTCCATCTGCCATGGCTCTCCTCTTGAAAAATCTAAATATAGACTACCACTGAAATTGTTCCCACCTCTTTTACTTACAATATTAATCTGAACACCACCTGTATTGGATAAAACATCATTTACACCATAGTTAATCTGTAATTCTTCATAATTGGAAACATTGACATAAGAAGGAGCTGCACCTAATGCTGAATTGTCAGTAATATTAGCTCCATCAATAGTCCAAAGGTTGTCGTTCTCTGAGGAACCATGTCCATAATAAGATGATTGTTGACCTGCTTCATTACCTCCCACATCTACTCTGTCCACAAGCATACCAGGGATTAAATCCATTATAACCCATGGATTTCGAGCAGTTGGAAGGTCCATCAGCATTTCTTCAGTGACATTCACTCCAACCTGTGCTTTTTTAGTATCGATTAATGGTGTCTGTGCAACAACTGTTACCTCTTCCTCAATTGGAGCAGGTTCCATTACAATATTTAGACGGATATCCTGACCAAATACGACTCTGATTTGCTCCCTTACTACTTTCTTAAATCCTTCCAATTCAAATGTTAATTTGTAATCACTTGCAACAGGAAGCCTTAAAAATCTAAATGAACCTGTTTCGTCTGTTACAATAGCTCTTTCAGGATAATAAGCAGAAGAAATTGTTACTGTTACACCTGGAAGCGGGACATTATCCGGGTCAGTAACTTTACCATAAATATTACCATACTCTGGGCATAAACCCCAAGCTGCAAATATTAATATTGCAGCTATTAGGGTTAACACCTTCTTCATTTTTGCCTCCTTTTTTAAATTTTGTGATTACCTCCGCCCAAGTGAGTTTCCTCACTCCTCTAACTTTTTTCCTCTCTCTATTTTATTATCACCTCCTTTCAATAAATTTTGTGTCATATCATTTCTATGCTATGCAAAAAGTATGCCAAATTATAGGCGACCATATGTATTTAAAAATTAACAATTTAGATATTAGTAAACTCATTAAAACTTTAAATAAATTCAATTTTTTGGATTTTTATTCAAATTTTTGGATTTCTTTATCTCTTCAATTATCTTTTTTATTTCTTTCTGATTTGAGTTAAGTTTTAGTGAAGCGTTAAAGACTTTTATGGCTTCTTCTTCATTCTCTGTTTTGTAAAAACAAAATCCTAAAGAATTTAAGACCTGGACATCACTATTATATATTTTATTAGCTTTTAGCAGGTTATCAATAGCTTCAGAATATCTGTTTAGTTCCTTTAGAGCAATCCCTTTTAATTTAAAATAATTAAACTCAAATTTTGAATCATTTTTAATTTTTTCGACAAACTTCAGAACTCCCTCAAATTCTTTGTTCTTCAGCAGGAATTCACAGTAACCAAGAATTCCCTCTTTATACTCTGGGTTAGTCTCAAAGAGCTTGCTAAAATAATATTTCGCCATTTTTATATTATTAGTTTTATCAGCTTGTGAGGCTAACATATAATAAAATAAGAATTTATTTAATAAAGGGAGACTTTTTGAGAAAATCATTGGATGAGAAACAGCTTTTGCACTTGAAATTGAGAAATTTAATTTTTTATTATCAAAAATTTCCCCATTTTCATTTTTTAAAATCACATTTAATTGGTAATAATCAGGATACAATTGAGATGAAATTTTTTTGAAAACAGGGATAATTTCCTTATAGGGATATTCTTTCAAATCTATAATTTCAGAGTTAATATTTTCCCCCTTACTCCCTTTAATTGAAATTACAATCTGTCCCTTTTGCCATAAGTTTTTTGAAACAGGAATAACAATAAAACTAAGAAATAGTTTGTCATTCAACGAAAAATTATTTTTTGAATCAATTAAAAGCTTCTTTTGGGTTATTTTGTATGCCATATGCGTTAAGCTTTTATCATCTAAAATATCATAGGCTAAAATTGGACCTAAAATTTTGGGTAAAATAAATTTCTCAGGGATTGAAATCTCTTTTTCAAAATAGCAGAATTCTTTTCCAACTGAGTTTTGGAGAAGAACTGTTAACTTATAATTTCCCTCTAATACTGGAAATGAATCCTGAATCGAAATTCCGCCGCTTTTTATCCTTTTAATCTCTTCTGCATCAAAATAGAAAGGATAATC
This sequence comes from uncultured Clostridia bacterium, assembly GCA_964632095.1. Classification (GTDB taxonomy): domain Bacteria; phylum Acidobacteriota; class Aminicenantia; order JdFR-78; family JdFR-78; genus JdFR-78. The sequence goes on from CAZWBN010000188.1 coordinate 2,673, forward strand.
TTTGCTATATTGGAAAATTGTCTTATTGTTCTTTTTCAAACTCACTGAAAGTTTGTAATTAAAATAATATTGGTTTTTCGGCTCATAATAATCAATAGAGATTTTTTTAGGATTAATTGAAAAGTGAACGAAATTCATATTCAAAATAGGGTCTTTTAATATAGATAAACTATAATCTGAATCAATATAATTAGTAGAATATTCTACACTAACTAAACCTCTATAATTGAGAAAATGAGTAGCATAAGATGTATTAATCAATTTCTTAGGGGCTTCCATAACATTAGCTAATAATATAGTATTTCGGGGAGAAGGGATATAACTATAGGGCACCTCACCTGGTATTAATGAGACAGCTACCCTTGCTAAAGTAGGTGCAACTTCTTTTATTTTATTATATAAATACTCATAATTTGTTATATCAATATTTGGCTCCTTTATTATTAACAAACTTGCGGGTCCGTCAGAGGCAGGATTATATATTTTAAATTCTCCCGCTCCTCCTCTTTTATAAAAAACGATAGCAAAATAAGGTGGGAGACCCAATTTGGGGTCTCCATAATAGTACCACACTTGAGTGGGATAAATGTCACTGCTTCCTTCAAATCTCTCTATACTATTCGGTGGCCCGAGAGTAATATAGATTCTTCCCATGTCAGTCATCCATCCAGGGCGAGTTGCTCCTCTACCCAGGTATTCATTAGCATAATTAAATCTTCTTATATGTTCTTCTTTAAATTCATTTTTGGGTGTTCCAGGAGTTGGGTCTCTCTGTTTCCAGAAGGCTTCAATAAAGAGGTCTCTATCCCTGTCATTAGTTAGTTTCAGGAAAACCTCTTTCTCTTCAGGAGCAATTATGTAAGAAACCAGGTCAAGCCACTCGCGATATTTAGGTGCGAGATTTTTTATAATATCTTTTTGATTAATACTGAAAAGTATTGATGGAATTATTAAAACAATTATTCCAATCCATTTTATTTTTGTGTTTATCTTCACAATAAAGATTTTAGTTGAGTGGCTGATATATGTCAAGCAGTCGGCTCTATGTCAAAAAGTGGGGAGAAGAGAGTATAAAAGCGAGAGGCAGGACA
>CAZWBN010000189.1:0-1812 GCA_964632095.1 uncultured Clostridia bacterium
CTTGACAGAGGATAAATCTCTGAATTAGCATAATAAAAGAATTAATGATAGGAATGGAAGGAGGTTCAAAATGAAGCGAGGAGTTATATATTTTTCTTTAATTATTATTCTTTTCTTTTTTATAACAAATTGCGCTCCTCTTAAAAAACCAGAAGTTGTTATTAAAGAAAAAAAATATGATTTAGTTATTAAAAATGGAAGGATAATTGATGGAACAGGAAATCCCTGGTTTAAAGCAGATATTGGAATTAAAGGAAAGAGAATTGTTAAAATTGGAAGAATTTCAGAAAAGGAGGCACTTCGTGTAATAGATGCTAAAGGCTTATATGTTACCCCTGGTTTTATTGATATACATACTCATTGCGACAGAAAAATCTCAGAGCATCCAGAAGTAAAAAATTACATATATCAGGGTGTAACCACTGTTATAGGTGGAAATTGTGGTGGTCATCCCTTTCCATTAAAAGAGTTATTTGAAAAATTGGAGAAAGAGGGGATTGCTTTAAACTTTGGATGTCTTATAGGACATAATACAATAAGGCGCAAGGTAATGGGACTTAAAATGAAACAGCCCACCAGAGAAGAAATGGAAGAGATGAAAAGGCTTATGGATATGGAAATGAGAGCAGGAGCTCTTGGTTTTTCAACTGGCTTGGCTTATATGCCAGGAGTTTATTCAAAAACAGAGGAATTGGTTGAATTGGCAAGTGTGGTTGCAAAATATGGAGGCATCTATGCTTCTCATATTAGAAATCAAGGAAGAAAAATAAAAGAAGCTATTGAAGAAGCAATTGAAGTGGGAGAAAAAAATGGAATTCCAGTACAGATCTCCCATATAAAATTGGCAAATGATGCAGTATGGGGAGAGCTCTGGAGAATAACAAAACCTGTATTGGAAGCAAGAAAAAGAGGAGTTGAAGTCACCCTTGACCAGTATCCATACACTGCAACAAGCTCTGGTTTCTCAAGCAGTTTCCCTTCCTGGTGTCTTGAAGGAGGACATGAAGAATTCCTTAAAAGACTTGAGGATCCTGAAAATTATAAAAAGATTAAACAAGCAATAATTGAAAGAAGACTAACCTCGACCAAGGGTATAAACAAGTTAAAAACTATTTACATAGCCAGATGTAAATCAAATCCCGAATTTGAAGGTAAAAATCTTGAAGAAATTTTACTCATGTTAGGAAAAGAGCCAACAGTGGAAAATGGAGCTGACTTGATCATTGAGATTCAGAAAAAGGGTGGAGCACAGGGAGTTTTCTTTCAGATGGATGAAAAAGATGTCGAAGCACTCATGAAACTCCCCTTTAACATGATAGCTTCAGATGGAGCAGTTCAGGAATTTGGAGTAGGAGTTCCCCATCCAAGAAATTATGGAACTTTTCCCCGCGTACTTGGAAGATATGTAAGAGAAAAAAAGATTATTTCTCTACGGGAAGCTATTCGCAAAATGACTTCACTTCCTGCTCAAACCTTAAGAATTAGAGATAGAGGATTAATCCGAGAGGGAATGTATGCAGATATAACCATTTTTGACTTTAAAAAGATAATAGATAAAGCAACCTTTAAAAAACCACATCAATATCCTGAAGGAATAATCTATGTCATTGTAAATGGACAGCCAATTATTGAAAAAGGAAAATATAATGGAAAATTACCAGGAATGATTATTTATGGTCCAGGAAAAAGATGATTAAAATTGGATGTTGCGGTTTCCCTGTAAACCGCCCGACTTATTACAAAAATTTTAATGTAGTAGAGATTCAACAAACTTTTTACCAATTACCAAAGATTGAAACCGCTTTAAAATGG
>CAZWBN010000189.1:1912-3758 GCA_964632095.1 uncultured Clostridia bacterium
GTGGACCCTGGGGCTGCAATCATGCAACCAAGCTATCCCCTTCCTCCTTCTGAGAAATACAGACTCAGGAATGAGGCATTAAGAAAAATTATAGAGAGTTCAAAAAAAGCAGAATTAATTTTCATATCCCATTATCATTATGACCATCATACCCTTCCAGAAGAAACCTGTGAAATTTATAGAAATAAAAAACTATGGATAAAAAATCCAAATTTATGGATTAATTATTCCCAGTGGAAAAGAGCAAGAAAATTTCTGGGACAGTTATATTCTTTGCTGGAAAACAAGGAGCTTGAAGATTTGTTTCATGATCCGGAAAAAACCGAATTTGAATCACCTGAAAAAAGCATTCCCCTTGCTTTAAGCAAGAATTATGAGGATTATCAGAATAGAAAGAATGAATTGCTGAGGAAGGGAAAAGAATGGTTTAAGAAAATGCGTCGAGTCTGGAAGAAAAGACCATGGATAAAGGAATTTAAAGGAAAAAATGTTGAGGTAAAATTTGCAGATGCACAGATTCTCAATTTTGGGTCCACTCAAATTAAATTCACTCCTCCTCTTTTCCATGGAATTGAATATGACAGACTGGGATGGGTTATTGGATTAGTGGTTCAAAATGGCAATTCAAAAATACTTTATACCTCTGATTTACAGGGTCCTATAATAGAAGATTATGCGGAATGGATAATAAAGGAAAATCCAGATATTCTCATAATAGATGGACCAGCTACCTATCTACTTGGTTATATGCTAAATCAAATCAATTTAGACAGAGCAATAAATAACATCTGTTCAATTCTTCAAAAAATAAAACCTGATTTAATCATTTATGACCATCATCTTCCACGGGATTCCCTGTTCAGAGAAAGAGTATCGAAAGTATATAAACTTGCAAAGGAAAAGAAGCAAAATTTGCTTACATTTGCTGAAGTGCTTGGAAAAGAGCCTTTAATCTTAACATTAAAAAATGCATGAGCATATTTTAAAAATCGCAACAATTATCCAGAATGGAGCTGTCCTGCTCGGGAAAAATGTAACATGTGATGCACATGTAAAAAGACCAATAAGAGTCATCACACATATACACTGGGACCATATAATGGGTCTGGAGAGAAGTCTTAAAGAATGTGAAAATGTATTAATGACTCCTATATCTTTTGACCTATTAAGGATTTTAAGAAGAAAAGATTTAAACTGTGAAGGAAAAATAAAAACATTAAATTATAAAGAAGAATTTATCTATAAAGGAGAAAAAATAAAATTCTTTCCTGCTGGTCATATTTTTGGCTCAGCACAGGTTTTACTGGAGACCGAGAATAAAACAAAAATTTTATACACAGGAGATTTTAAGTATCCCCCTGCTGAACCCGTGAAAACTGATATATTAATTACAGAAGCGACATACGGCAATCCTTCAAATGTTCGGAAATTTAAATATGAGATTGAAAAAGCTCTTATAGACTTAGTTAAAGAATCTCTCCTCACCCAGCCAGTAATGATTTTTGGATTTCATGGGAAACTTCAGAGAATGCTTACAATTTTTGAAAAAGAAAAACTCTCTGTACCTGTTTTACTTCCAAATAAAATTTATTATATGGCAAAAGCATGCGAAAAATATAATTTAAAATTAGGAGAATATATACTGGTTGAATCCGAAGAGGGACAAAGGATAATTAATGGAAAAGAACCTTTCCTCGCCCTATTTCATGCAAAATCATATAGCAATATTCCTTCTTATGGAATTAAAATAAATCTTACAGGCTGGGAATTTGAAAAACCAATAAAAAAAGCAGGAGAAAACGAGTGGATAGTGGCTCTCTCAGACCACTCTGATTTTGAACAATTA
>CAZWBN010000190.1:0-3741 GCA_964632095.1 uncultured Clostridia bacterium
TTAGATATAGCAAAGATAGAAAACAATATAATAAAAGTAATAGAAAAGAACAGCAAAAATTTAACACCGAAACAGATAGATTACTTAGTGAAAATATACAACAATTTATGTCATTTCAAAACAGACATAGAAAAACTAATGATTAAAGAAAGTAAAAAAGGAGGTACTTAGAAAAAATGCCTAATATGTGCTTCATTACTGTTGGATGCCTTTTTTGTAAGGCTTTAGTAGAGGCTATTCTTTACTTAAATCAAAAACTTCCTATTGATGAGCAGATTGAAATTATAGATGTAACAAGCTATGATCCGAAATTAAAATTTCTTGAAGCTTTATACGGTTCACCTTACCCCTGGCATTGGAATGTTCCTGTTGTTGTTTTGGAAAGCCCTACTGTTATGAGGATGTTTGGAAATTTTTATAAATCCAGAGGTAATAGAATAATTATAACTGACCCTGTTGATGCCGAGCATTTTCATGATTTTGTTTTAGAATTTTTACATCGAGACATATATTAGGAGGTGCAAAATGGGTATAATGGATAGGTTCGAAATAAGACCGAGATGTAGAATAGATAGGGAAAGCTCTACCGATGGGCATGAAGTGATTGTTTGTTCACCGCAATTAATTGATAAGAAAACAAGGGAAGTGGTGGAAGAAGTAACCCCAGAAAATCCAGTAGTCATAAAAAATACAAGGGCAGGTTATAAAGTTGAGCAGGATGGAGATGCATCTGAAACATTGCTACAAAGATTATTTATGTGGATAAAAAGAAGGAGGTAAAGTAAAAAATGGCAGAAGAATTTGCTATTATAAAAGGAGAATTTGATATTATAAAGAAAGACCGCTCAATTGAATTTTTAAAAGATGGAAGATTGTGGTGTAGAGCTGTATATAAAGAAGATGGTAGGTTAGAGTTTGAAGGGGATGAGAAGTGCAAGAGAATCTTTGAAAAGTTAATGAAATGAAACTGGTAGATAATGAATTTGAACTTTGGGTAGCATTACTTAATCTGCCACATAAGAAAGAAGATGTTAAAAATAGATTTATCTCTGAATTAAGATGCAGTAAGTCTACAACAACAAGGAGAAGGTTTGTTGAAAAGCTTATTTTTTTAAATATTTTGAAACCTACGAAAAAGATAATTAAAAATGGAAAGGTAGCACAGCTTTATTCTTTCGATTTGATAAAAGCTTTGGAAGAATTTACCAAAACACCAGCAGGTTACATTATTTACAGGGCTTTCTACAACACAAGTTCTATATGGTTAGGACCTGTCAAAAAGCCTTGAAATTTGGCGTATATATTTATAAATACTCAAATCAACCTTTTTTTTGAATTTTTAATAAAAAAAGAGGAGGTGAAAATCTTTGAAAAAGGGACAAACTAAGGGACTATGGATTATTGGGCTGTTGGCATTGATTGTTTTCGGAACAGCAATATACATCTTTGCTCCTTACATAAAAGGAGTAGTCCAACAGGCAATCGGTGTTCCACCAACCCCAGTAGCAAAAGCAGTAGCACCACCTTTCTGTGTTTACAACCCAAGCCTTGACTTAAAGATAAGAGCGGATGACTCATTGGCTTCGGGAACAAACTATGTGAACTTTACAATATACATATACGATAAGACAACAGGAGCATTGCACGAAAAAACAGTAACAACTGCTGGAAATGACTATGCATCACTTTCTGATGCAATTCCATGCGGACACGAAGTAGAGATTTACTCAAAGACAACCCAAGATGGTGTTAACGGAAACCTTCTTGCAGTATTGAAGCCAGAGCAAACTCAAGAAGATCCGATTGTTTTAGACACAAAAGTAAGCAAAATAGACAACTTGAGGGCAAGAGTTTGGGACTATGATGAGGCAGGATTCATGTACAACAACAAAGCCGCTAGTGAAGGATACGCTGACTTGAATACAAGCGGGCTTAAGTTTACCTCAACAGCAGACAACTCAACTCCAAAAACCATAAACGCTGATGAGTGGGTAAACTTGAGATTCCATGTAAGGACACAAAACGCAGACCATCAACTCGGTGGAGACAAGGTATTGATTGCAGTTGACTATGCTGATGATAGTAACATAAACGACTGGCAAGAACCAACAATAACAGTTGGTGGTGTCCAGTTATCCGATATAAAAGGAACATTAACAACCAACGACCAAGAAGCTCTAGGTGCTTATGAAAAAGCTTACCTAATCAACTCACCGATAGGAGAAACAGACACATTAATAGACTTCTATATGCTAAGCGGTGCGGGAGTAAATCCAGACTATGACTTCAAGGTAAGGTTTGTAGGTAACGGTATCCACCAAGATGACAAGAACCCAACACAATTGCTAGGAACTGATCCAAACAAACCAGTATTCTTCAGAACCGATACAAGTAAGACAGAGATGTGCTTAAGTACAAGCCCAATACTGCAAATAGATGTTGCCTAAACCCTTTTTTTCTTTTTTTTATATTAACTTACCAGAACTATCAAAAAATTTATATATTTCTTAATATTACTTTTTTATAAAGTGAAGTTTGAAAAAGAGGTATTTATAGGTAATGACGGAAGGAAATATTGTATTCATTGTGGTTATCCGTTAGAATTTTGTATATGCAGTCTTAAGGACAATGAAGCAATTGATTATGAGGATTTTGAAGATTAAAAAGGGGTGATATAAATTCCAAATTTCAGGGAACATTATCCAGAAGAAGATTTTAAAAAACTTATTGCTTATTCTATTTATCTTTTGGGAATGGTTTTTCTTGGATTTTTCAGTTTAACTTTTTGGAAAGGACTGGCAAGTATGGATGATGTTATAAAGTTTGTCGTTTACTCAATTCCAATCTTTATGTACTTGATTTTTTGCATAATAACTGTATGGTCTCACTTAAGAGGTTATTTTCCAAGTTTAAATGCAATAATCCACGATCCAGAAAAAGGGCTTCTTGAAAATGTTTCTCTTGTTAGAAATCCTCTTTACCTTACTGTTTTCTGTATTCTTATCTTCGGAATTTTAATTTTTATTGGAATAATATCCCAACCTATAGGGCAATTTATTTTTCCGTTCACTCCTGGACAAATAACTCAGACAACAACAACTGGAAAATTATTTTTTATGCTTTTTGCCTCTCCGAGTGAAAACGGCTGGGGCTTGTTGCTTATAGGAATTACCTTAAGCTTTATGGTTTTTGTTTTTAATAGATTAAAAATGACTGAATACTTTGAAAGATGGTACACTTATCTTTTGTTTGTTTTTGTTTTTTCAATAGTTTACGCATTTGTTTGGAGAAGCATTCACGTATTGGTAAGTGGGTTTGATCAGGTTGCACAATTTAACCATTTCTTTTTTGGGTTTGTAGTTTGCTTTTTAACACTAATAACTGGAAGCCTAATCCCTATGGAAGTTTACCACCTGACAAATAACCTCTTTATAGGAACAAGAATGCTTTTTTCAATTGAAACCTTAAAAATTGTTTTCAGCATTTTGTTGTTTTTTTCAATAGTGCTGTTTTTATCTGTTTACTTTACTAGGAAAAAATGAAAAAGATAAAGAATATAATAATTCGTGGATTTTTTCTGTTAGTCTGTATCTTGCTTTTTTTCATAACTATTTACTCTGCACTTTCTGAAACTCCTAATGAGGGTTTTATTAAAGTTAAAAAAAAGGTTTACTGGGAAAAAGATGGAATTGGAAGAATTGAAGTCTATCCTCATACAGTTCACGGTTTCGGCGGAACTCA
>CAZWBN010000191.1:0-1411 GCA_964632095.1 uncultured Clostridia bacterium
TGAAATAAGTCTTTTTTTATTTTAACAATTATTTCTTGATTAAAAACGCTGAAAAGATAGTTTGTAAGAAAAGAGAATATTAATTTTAAAACTTGAATTGCAATTAGAAGTAAAATTATCAAATTTAAAAGTTTTATGTTCTTTTCTATAAAGACTTCGTCAATTATGTATTTCATTAGATATGGAGTTGGAAGTGCTAAAAGTGAGAGGAGAATCATAAAGGTAGAAGCTATAAGAGCTTGTTTCCAGTGGGGTTTAAGGTAAATTAACAAATATTTCAAGGAATGATATATCAATTTTTGTACAGTTCAATTATCAATCAAAAAATAAATTATTTACTCCAATTCTTCTGAATAAAGAATATAGTTTCCTTCATTATTTACATATAAATAAAAATAATTATTATTTGAAAACGCAATATAATTCTGTGCATCAGCTATATTAATAAAATTATCTGGAAGCTCATATTTGCATATATATTTTCCAAGTTTTCCATATTTTTCAAATTCAACTTTATCTTTTACTCTCCGATAGGTTCTCACATATATATTTCCATCCTCATTTATATAAAAACTATGGAATGGAGGGAAGTATTTTGGAAAATGAGTGAGTTTTTTAACCTCTTCCGCCATTTCTTTACTCTTAATAATAGGATCATTCAAAATTGCATCAAAAAATCTTTTCTTAAAATTCTTAGTGACTTTAATTTTCCTTTTATACTTTTTAAATATACAACCTATTTTCTTACCACTTTCATCAAAAATCATTATCAGAAAATCCTTTATAGGATATGAGATATAGAAAAGTCGATTTTTTACGCTGTACTTAACATCAATTAAAGGTTCTATTGCCTCAAATCTGAAACCGGGGGTTATTTCCTTTTTATTTTCAATTATTTTAAAAAGCTCCTTAAAATTTTTATTGCAATACCTTATGGTTTCCATTATAAAAAGCTTACCACTTTCGCTCCTAATGAATTCTCTGTTTTTACATATTATATTTCCATTTTTTAATATGCATTTGACTGAAAAAAAAGGATTTCTAATCTCTTGGATTAAATTCCCTTCCAAATCAAATATAGATATTTTGCCTTTTGAATAAAGATATATTTTATTATCGACAAAATTGAAATTATGGAGATTTATTAATTCTCCTGGCCCTTCTCCTCTTTTCCCAATTTTATTGACGAATTTTAAATTATTATCAAACCTCCATATATTATCCTCATGGGAATTCAAAAAATAATGAAACCCTTTATAAGCCTTATAAAGTAGAACTCTTCCCTCTATATTTACTAATTTCTCATCACAAATGCATGTTATGCACAGAAGATTAAAAATTAGAGTAAAAATTAATAGTTTCTCTCGAGTAGCCATATAATCACCTCCTCGAAGTATTTATATTTATATGA
>CAZWBN010000191.1:1511-3734 GCA_964632095.1 uncultured Clostridia bacterium
AGGAGACTTATTCCCTCACAGAACTGCATTTGTGGCTTTCCTGCATATAGCTTTTCATCAGTGCGTTCCCGCTTTCGAAACGAGGGTTATTCTGGAGCTCAATTCCTCCACTTTCGTTACAGCTCAGCATCTTCGACCTTCTGGCTTTAGCACATCCCTGAACTATATGCAGAATCCCTACACAACTGGTGGCTAACCTTTGCTGGAGTTGGATTTCCCACCATTTTAATTGTCTACTCTCTCTCATTTTTCACCATCCTATTCTATGAGTCACTAATTGTATGAGGGAGACTTTGTTCCTCGCACTCCTTTAACTTCCTCCATAGAATCATTTAATAATTCTATAATGAATGCTTTTCTAGTTATATCACACTTATTGTAAGAGCCAAAATAGCTATAAGCAATGGCTGGACATCCTCCTCTACATTCGTCCAGGATATTACAGGCTTCACATTCAGAATTCTGAATTTGAATTGCTTTTTTCAATTTTAATAAATTTTTGGGTCTTGTATAAATATCATATAGAGATCTATTCCTTAGATTACCCAAAATAATTTCCTGTAAGTTATTACATGGATAGACATTTCCATTAGGCCCAATGGTCAAAACTCCTTCTCCAGCATTACACCTGAAGAGTTTCCTTTTTGTAATTTTTTCTTTTAGATTCTCTTTAATAATTCTTGTTTCGTCCCAATAATATTTAAAGTTTTTTATATTGGCAATATAACATTGCAATGAAGTATAAAAATCGCATGCCTTTCCTCTTTTATAGGGGATAACTGGAATAAATTTCATGTTATTAATTCCAATTCTTTTGCCAAGTTTGACTAACTCTCTTATTTCATCACAATTTCCTTTATGAATTACTGTTGTCGTTTCTACATAAATATCCCAATTTCTGAAAATTTTTATTGCTTCCAAAGCTTTTTTAAATGAACCCGCAACACCTCTAAAATTGTCATGTGTTTTTTCTTTGATTCCATCTATACTAATGTTTACATGCGACAACCCATTTTCAACCAATAATTTCGCATAAGCCTTATTTATTTTTAGACCATTTGTCATTAACCCAACTCTCATTGGCTTTTTGCTTGCGTAATTTATTAATTCTGGTAGAAATTCAACCAAAGTTGGCTCACCTCCTGTAAATGTTATTGAAGGTATCATCATTTCGCTTATTTGATCAATAAGATAAAAAAAATGATTCTTTTCCAATTCATTTTTTAACCTTTTTCCGGCATTTACAGAACAATGCTTACATTTTAAATTACATGCATTTGTTAAAAGGACATATATATGGGATAATAACCCTTTCATTTTTTTCTTTTCATAAAACTTACGCTTCTTTGTTTTTTTATCCTGAAAAAATATAACATTTTTATTTTTCAACTCAATTAAAATTAATTTTAATTTCTTGATTGCTTCATTTTGTGAGATAGAGTAACTTTTCCTTATCTTACTTATTATGTCTCTAATTGAATATTCACCTGTAAAATGTCGGACCAAGAAATAAGCATCTTTGTTTAATTCTATAGGCTTTGTGTTATATATATTCCAAAGCGCGAATCTTTCTTTTTTTTCTATTTCATATGCTCTTAAAATAAAAGCATCATTTAAAACTGGATAAATATTTCCTTTCATTTTTTATTAAAGGAAGAAGAGGAGAGAAGTACATCTCTCCCCTCAAAGTTAAGTTTGCTAATTTGAACTAGTTTGTGACCAGTGCGGATTTATACACCCATGTCTACATTTACATTCTGAATGGGCTGCCCACCAAATATCACAACTTGGAGCTAACACACAGCCAGGTTGGGAAAGTTCTATAAATTTAAATTGTGGCTCAAACATTTCGTAACCTCCTTTCATTTTAATTTTTCATACAATTTTTTATGCAAATTTTGTGCCAAGTTTTAAGTTGTTGAAAATAAATAATTTTGAAATTTTCAACTTTTATAAGATTTCAAGAAATTCTGACTGTGGTCAGAAATAATCTCTAAAATAATAAAAATCTTATCCTAACTTATTGATTTTATTGGAAATATCTTAATTCAATTTTTCTGACTGTGGTCAGAACGGTTCTGACTCTGGTCAGAATTTATAAGATTCTTGAGTTTAATGCCTTGAGCATTAAGAAAATTCAAAAATTTCTTATAATCCTTTTCCTTTACTCTAAATATTGAAAGAAGTCCTTTTAGTTTACCTCCTGATTCTTTAAGTCCAAAA
>CAZWBN010000192.1:0-1377 GCA_964632095.1 uncultured Clostridia bacterium
CCTGGACAACCACTCTTGTGTTTTCATCTATTAATATACTCATCTTTTCCCTCCTTATTTAATCAATGAAACAACTTTTTCAGCTGCTTCTTTCATTGTAGCTGCAACATGGAATTGAAGACCTGATTTTTCAAGTATTTCCTTTCCTTCTTTGACATTTGTTCCTTCCAGTCTAACCACCATTGGTATTGTGAGTTTAACTTCTTTTGCAGCATTTACTATTCCTCTTGCCACTCTATCACATCTAACAATTCCTCCAAAAATATTAATCAATGCAGCCTTAACATTTGGATCTGAAACAAGTATTTTAAAAGCATTTTTAACAGCTTCTTCTGAGGCTCCACCTCCAACATCCAGAAAATTAGCCGGCATTCCACCTGCATGCATTATAATATCCATGGTTGCCATTGCTAATCCTGCACCATTTACCATACATCCAACATTCCCATCAAGTTTAATATAATTTAGATTATATTTTGAGGCTTCTACTTCCAATGGCTCTTCTTCATGAATATCCCTCATCTCAGCAATATCTGGATGACGGAAAAGAGCATTATCATCAAAATTCATTTTTGCATCCAGTGCCAGAACAGAACCGTCTTTGGTGATTATTAATGGATTTATTTCTGCAAGCGAAGAGTCCGTTGCCTGAAAAGCATTATATAAAGAATTAATGAATTTTACACCAAGTTTGAAAGTTTCTCCCCGGAGTCCTAATTTAAAAGCTAATTTCCGTGCCTGAAATGGTAAAAATCCTGTTGCAGGATTCACATATTCTTTAAAAATTAATTCTGGTTTTTCCTCTGCAACTTTTTCAATTTCCACTCCACCTTCAGTTGATGCCATTACAACAGGTCTTTCTGTAGAACGGTCAATAACTATTCCAACATACAGTTCTTTCTCGATTTCCAGAGCTTCTTCAATAAGTAATTTTCGGACAATTTTTCCTTGAGGTCCTGTTTGATGTGTCACAAGTTTCATTCCAAGCATTTGCTCGGCTATTTTCTTTGCTTCTTCAGGATTTGATGCAAGTTTTATTCCTCCAGCTTTTCCTCTTCCACCCGCATGAATCTGGGCTTTAAGAACTACTCTTCCACCAATTTTTTTAGCAATTTCATACACTTTTTCTGGAGTATCTGCAACTTCACCTTTTGGAATTGCCACTCCATATTTTGATAAAATCTGTTTTGCCTGATATTCATGAATTTTCATTTTTATTCTCCTTTCAATAATTTAGTAAATTGAAATTGTAACTCTTAAATGGAACGATTATTCAATTCGATATTTCTTTTTTCCCTCAAGATAAAGGTCTCCGCCATACATATCATTTATAACAATAGCGGGGAAATCTTTCACTTCCATTCTTCTGATTGCTTC
>CAZWBN010000192.1:1477-3733 GCA_964632095.1 uncultured Clostridia bacterium
ACATAATAGATAATCTGTCCTTTTACATCAAAGGGAAGTGGTTTATTTTCTTTGATCAACTCAATCAGTTTCTTGTGAGCAGCATCTCTTCCTGTGTAAACCACACCAGTAATATAAACTTGGTCACCCGCTCTTAATTTTTCAATATCTTCATCACTTAAGGGAGTTGTTAGTTTCCATTCTGCCATTTTTAACCTCTTAAAATTTAAGGCTATCAATCACTTTTCTAACAGCTTCTGCAGACTTATTAAGAGCTTCTTTCTCTTCTTCAGTGAGTTTTATTTCAATTATTTCTTTAATTCCTCCAAAGCCCAGTTTAACAGGAACACCAAAATATATACCAGAAAGTCCATATTCTCCTTCAAGATATGCGGCGCAAGGAACAATCTTATTCTTGTCTTTTAAAATAGCCTCAACCATCTCCATAACAGCTGCAGCAGGTGCATAATAAGCACTTCCTGTTTTTAAATAACTTACTATTTCTCCACCACCTTTTCTTGTTCTTTCAATAATAGCATCCAATCTTTCTTTTGGGATGAGTTCAGTAATTGGAATTCCAGCAACAGTAGAATAACGGGCAAGGGGAACCATGCTATCACCATGACCACCGAGCACAAAAGCCTGAATATTTTCTACTGAAACATTGAGTTCCATTGCAATAAATGTTCTAAAACGAGAGGTATCAAGAATTCCTGCCATACCAATTACTCTTTCCTTTGGAAAACCACTTACCTTATAAGCAGTATATGCCATTGCATCAAGAGGATTGGTTACCATGATTATAATGCAATCAGGTGAGTATTTTACTACCTCTTCTGTGACCTTTTTGACAATTCCAAAATTTGTTCCTACAAGTTCCTCTCTACTCATGCCCGGCTTTCTTGGAACTCCAGCAGTAATGACCACAATATCTGAATTTGCGGTATCTTCATAATTATTAGTGCCTATAATTTTGGTATCAAATTTCATAACAGGGCTTGATTCCAGAATATCCAGCCCTTTTCCTATTGGCATTCCTTCAATTATGTCCAGTAAAACAACATCTGCTAATTCTTTTTCTACAATTCTCTGAGCTGTAACTTCCCCAACATGACCTGCCCCAATTATTGAGACTTTGTATCTTTTCATTTAGCACCTCCTTCTAAAAATTATTTATTTATGCTTTGAAACCTTTTAAATAAGGTTTCATTCACCATAATAAGTCGAAAATCAAAAAATGAAAAATCAGGAATTATATTTTTAATTTTTAAAATCATTTTAAATTCTCAGTCTTTTCAAATTTTAAAATCTCCGTATTTCTGTAAATAAGGCACTAAGCCCCCTTCTTTAAGAATTTCTGTCATTATATCAGGCAGGGGCGGAAAAGTAAGAGTTTCTCCTGTGGTCAGATTTTTGACAATTCCTTTGGATAAGTCCACTTCTAATTCGTCACCTTCATTGATTTTATCTGTATCACAGATAATAACAGGTAAACCCACATTTATTGCATTTCTGTAAAATATTCGTGCAAATGATTTTGCTAAGACAGCAGATACTCCTGCAAGTTTAATAATAATAGCAGCATGTTCACGACTTGAACCAAGTCCAAAATTTCTGCCTGCGACAACAAAATCTCCTTCTTTCATTGAAGATGCAAATTCTTCCCGCGCATCCTCTAAAACATGTTTAGCCAGTTCTGGTAAATTTGAGCGAAGATGATAATATCTTCCGGGGGCAATTAAATCAGTGCTTATGCTATCCCCAAATTTCCATGCTTTACCTTTTAACATGGTTTACCTCCAAACATTAAAATATTTCTCTTGGGTCAGTAATCATTCCAGTAATCGCAGAAGCTGCAGCAGTTGCAGGAGATGCCAAGTATACGAAAGCTTCAGGATTTCCCATCCGTCCTTTAAAATTCCTGTTTGAAGTTGCAAGTGCAACTTCGCCATCTCCCAAAATCCCCTGATGAACACCACAGCAAGGTCCACATCCAGGAGTGTTTATTGAGGCACCAAAATCATTAAAAATTTCAAGCAGTCCCTCTTTTAATGCTCTTCTATACACATCACGGGAAGCAGGCACTACAATCATCCTTACTCTCGGATGTTTCTTTTTTCCTTTTATTATTGAAGCAGCTATTCGAAGGTCTTCTATTCGTCCATTTGTGCAACTTCCTAAAAACACCTGGTTAATTTCAATATTTTTTAAATCTGGATGGTCAATGGGTCTAACATTATCCACAGTATGAGGCATTGCCACCATTGGCTTTAAATC
>CAZWBN010000193.1:0-3720 GCA_964632095.1 uncultured Clostridia bacterium
ATTTTTAATGGTTTTTTGTAATTTATTACTTTTTTCAGGTGAAAATACATTAATATTGAAAACTCCTGCTGAATTGAGTAACTTTGAGAAAACCTCCACATATAAGGAAGTAATGGACTATATAAGTGAGCTCCAGAACAGAAGCGCAGAAATAAAAGTTAGAATAATCGGAAATTCTTATGAAGGCTATCCAATACCCATGGTTATACTTGCAAAACCAAGTTTCCAGTTTTCAGATCTTGCCCAGAAAAGCGGGAAAATAGTAATTTTGATCAATGCAAATATTCACGCAGGGGAAGTTGAAGGTAAAGAGGCATGTTTAATTTTGATGAGAGAAATATTATTTGGAAAACTCAATTATTTACTGGAAAAGGAAGTTATACTTATTATTCCAGTTTTTAATATTGATGGAAATGAAAAAATAGACCCTTCCCATAGACCCTATCAAAATGGACCCTCACAGGGGGTTGGAGTTAGATATAATGGACAGAATTTAGATTTAAATAGGGATTTTATAAAGCTGGAATCCCCGGAGGTTAAAAGCTTAATTAAAGTATTGAATATCTGGGACCCAGATGTTTTTGTTGATTTACATACAACAGATGGTTCTTATCATCAGGAACCTCTAACCTATGCAGGCGCTTCGAATCCTAATGGCGACATAAAAGTGCTTGAATATACAAGGGATAAATTGCTACCTGCTGTGGACAAAATGCTTGAAGAAAAACATGGCTATCTTTCTATCCCTTATGGAAATTTTATTGACAGAAGCACACCAGAGAAAGGATGGATGGGCTTTTGGCATTTACCCAGAATGGGGGTAAATTATGTTGCTCTTAGAAATAGAATTTCTATTTTGAATGAAAATTATGCATATGCACCTTATAAAACCCGAATTTTAGCATGTAAGGGGTTCCTTCAATCAATACTCGAATATTGCTATGAAAATTGCAATGAAATAAGAAAATTGATTGATGAAGCTGACAGGAGGACAATTGAGCAATTTCTGACAAAACCTTTTAAAGAATTTGGCATTAAATTTGAAATGGGAATACTTGATAATTCTCTTTTAATTAAAAGTTATGAGTTTGAAGTCTATAAAGATGAACGGGGAAGGAAAAGAATAAGGAAATTGGATAAAACAAAAGACTATGTAGTTCCTTTCTATGGAAAAGTTGAAATAAAAGAGAAAATACCTCTTCCCTACGGGTATTTGATTTCCAAGAATTTGAAGGAAATTGTAAATAAATTAATTGAACACGGAATTGTGGTCGAAAAATTGACGAAAAACCAGATTTTAAAAGTAGAAGAATATAAAATTCTGGAAATTGAATCATCTGAACGCGCCAATCAGGGACACCATCCTAATACTGCTAAAGTTGAAAAATCTATAAAGGAAATTGAGTTTCCAGAGGGGACTTATTATGTAGATATGGCTCAACCTTTTGCTTATCTTATTGCTTATCTTCTTGAACCTCAAAGTGATGATGGTTTATTTACCTGGAATTTTTTTGATAAATGGATTATTCCACAATGGAGACGGGCATATAATGTTTATCCAGTGTATAGGTTGATAGAAAGAAAAGAAATAGCTGGAAAAGTTATTATTGGTAATTGATTTTATTTATTTTTTTTGTTAAATATTGGCTAATGAATGTGAATACTGATTCTCTTCTTAAGATAATAGAAAATTTCAAAAATAAAAAAATAGCAGTATGGGGAGATTATATTCTTGATGAATATATATATACTCTCTCTCATAGAGTTTCGCGTGAAGCACCTGTGCTAATTTTAAAATATCAGGGGACAGATTATAGCCTTGGAGGGGCTGGAAATTCAGTAAATAATATAAAAAGTCTCGGAGGAACACCTGTTCCAATTGGAATTGTGGGAGATGATGAAAAAGGGAACAGAATTTTAAAATTGTTAAAAAAAAATGATATAAAAACTGATTATTTAATAAAGGTGAAAAATTATTCCACTCCAACTAAAACAAGAATTTTAGCTGGAGGAGAACATACGAGAAAACAACAGGTTTTAAGAATTGATTATGAAGATAAATTAAAATACGACGAAAAATTAAAATCCCTTTTACTTTCCAATCTTTTAAAGGTAATTGAAAATATAGATGCTCTATTAATTTCAGATTATAACTATTTTACTGTGAATGAGGATGTTTATTATGAAGTTCTCCCAAAATTAAAGGAACTTGAAAAGCCCGTGACTCTTGATTCTCGTTTTAAACTTCTTAATTTTAAAGAAGTAACCATAGCAACACCAAATGAGCCTGAAGTTAATTATGCTTTAAATATAGAAATAAATGATGATGAAAAAGTTCTTGAAAAAGCAGGAAAAGAAATTTTAGAAAAGCTCTCCTCCCTAGCTCTTCTCATTACCCGAGGATATAAAGGAATGACTCTTTTTGAAAGGAATAAAGAGCCCTTCTCAATTCCAATTCATGGGTCTGATGAAATAGTTGATGTAACTGGAGCAGGTGACACTGTCATAAGCACTTATACTCTTGCCCTTACTGCAGGCGCTGATTTTAAAGAAGCTGCCTATCTTTCAAATTATGCAGCAAGCAGGGTTGTAATGAAAAAAGGTGCGGCAACGGTCAGTCAAAGTGAATTGAGAGAAATCTTAATCAAAGAAAATAAAAAAATTGAGTAAAATTTATTCTTTATCTGAATTAAAAAATATAATTGAAGAAAAAAAAAGAAAAGGAAAAAAGATTGTTCTGGCGAATGGATGTTTTGATTTAATCCATGTGGGTCATATAAGATATTTGAAAGAAGCAAAAAATAAAGGAGATATTTTGGTAGTTGCTCTTAATAGTGATAATTCTGTAAGAAAATTAAAAGGACATGGAAGACCTCTTCTCACAGAAAGAGAAAGAGTTGAAATTATTTCCTCTTTTTATTTTGTTGATTTTGTAACCATATTCGAAGAAACTGATGTTTCAAAGGTTATAAAAACTTTAAAACCAGATATTCATGCAAAAGGTTCAGACTACACTCCCGAAACTGTGCCTGAGAGAGAATTTGTTAAAAATTATGGTGGAGAAATAGAAATTACAGGAGGACCCAAAGTAAAATCAACCTCTGAAATAATTAAAGAAATAAAAAGAAAATTTTCTAATGACTAAGAGCTTTTTGATAGTAAGATTGAGTTCTCTTGGAGACATAATACATACACTTCCAGCCTTTTACCTTCTCAGGAGAAATTTTCCTGATGCTAAAATTTCATGGATAATTGAAGGAAAAGGAAAACAAATATTGGAATTCACAGAAGGTCTGGATGAAATAGTTGAAATTAATAATATTTATAAAACAATAAAAAAAATAAGGAAAAATTATGAATATGCTATTGACTTTCAGGGACTTTTAAAATCTGGCTTGATATCATATTTTTCGAAAGCTAAATTTAGAATTGGATTTCATAAAAAAAATCTAAAAGAGCCAATAGCCTCTTTATTTTACAATCACAAATTAACTGAAATCAAAGAAAATTTGCATGTTATAAAAAAAAATATTAAGCTTTTAAGTCTTTTAAATATAAATGGGGAAAAAATTAAATTTCCAATTGAAATCCCAGAGAACTATATTAACAGAGCAGAAAAAAAATTAAAGAAGTTAGGACATTCTAATAACAAAAAATTAATACTTTTAAATGTGGGAGCAGGATGGGAAACTAAAAGATGGGACATAGAAAATTTTATCA
>CAZWBN010000194.1:0-3664 GCA_964632095.1 uncultured Clostridia bacterium
ATAGCAAGGGAAACAGGATTTGATATAACAGCTGCATCAGAGGTTATGGCGATTTTGTGTCTTTCTAATGATTTAAAAGAGCTTAAGGAAAGGCTTGGGAATATATTTATTGGCTATTCCCATAAAAGAGAACCTGTATTTGCAAAGGATTTAAAGGCACATGGCGCCATGGCAGCTCTTTTAAAAGATGCAATAAAACCAAATCTAGTTCAGACTTTAGAGGGAAATCCAGCAGTAATCCATGGTGGACCTTTTGCAAATATTGCTCATGGGACAAATTCCATTATAGCAGATAGAATCGCTTTACAATTTGCTGATTATGTAGTTACTGAAACAGGTTTTGGAACTGACCTTGGAGCTGAAAAATTCTTTGATATAGTTGTTAGAACAGGTAATGTTCCTCCTCCTGATGCATGTGTAATTGCTGCTACAATTAGAGCTATAAAAAGACATGGAGGTGTGTCCCTTGACAAAGTTAAAGAAGAGAACATTGAAGCTCTTGAAAAAGGCTTTTCAAATCTGGAGAAACATATAGAGAATATAAGAATATTTGGAATACCCCTTGTTGTTGCACTCAATAAATTTCCAAGCGACACAGATAGAGAAATAGAAGAATTTCTAAGACTGTGTGAGGAATATAACGCAAAGGCTGCTGTATGTGATGTTTGGGCTAAGGGAGGAGAGGGTGGTATAGAGTTAGCAAAAGCAGTTATGGAGGTAATTGATACAGAAAAGAAAAATTTCAATTTTTTATATCCTTTAGATATTCCTTTAAGAGAGAAAATAGAAATTGTGGCAAAGAAGATTTATGGAGCAAAAATAATTGCAATGGAAGGGAAAATAGAGAGAAAAATTACCCAGATTGAAAAAATGGGTTTTAAAAATCTTCCCATTTGCATTGCAAAAACTCAGTATTCTCTTTCTTCAGATGACCATCTTTTAGGACGACCAGAGGATTTCACATTAATTGTAACTGATGTTTCATTAGCATCAGGGGCTGGATTCGTGGTAGTTTATTGCGGAGATATTATGACAATGCCAGGACTCCCTAAAAATCCTGCAGCTGAGAGAATTGATATAACTTCGGATGGAAAAATAATAGGATTATTTTGAAATATTGATTTTTAAATTCTTGGTTTTACTCTGAAGAGTGTTTCTATGTATTCCAAGAAGTTTTGCAGCTTTACTTTTATTATTCCTGCAATAGTTCAAAATTTTCTCAATATACATTTTTTCGAATTCTCTTTTAGCATCACTGAATAATATTTTTTCACTTATCATTTCTTCAATTAAAATATCCATCTTTTCTCTAATTGATAATTCCTTATACTCTTTTTCCATCTTTTCTTATTTTTTTTATAATTTTCTGATAATTTTTATTGAATTCATCTTTTATTTCCTTAGGAATCAAATTAATTATAATTTTAATGCTAGTAACACAATAAGGAGTAATTTTTGAATTCGAGAGAATTTTTTCATTTAAATTTCCTAAGGGAAAAGCCATTAGAAGAAAAACAATAATAATACAAATCAGTGCTCCTCTTAAAATGCCAAAAATTCCTCCCAGGATATGATTCATTGTTTTTAAGGGTCCTCTAATCAATTTGGATAATATAAATGAAATTATCATTCCAAATATAATCACAGAAATAAAAATAAGGAGAAATCCTAATAAATAGGAAACCATTTTATTCTGTATAAATGAGAAAACCAGCTCAGCAATATTTTTATAAAAGTAAATGGCTAAAATTACTCCAATAACCAAGGCTGAAAGCCCGACTATCTGTCTTATTAAGCCTTTTATGAATCCATAAATGAAGGAAATTATTATAATTCCCAGAAGGATATAGTCAAACCAGTTAAAATACATTTTATTCCTGCCTTTTTCTTAATTCTTCCACTATCCAGTAACCGCCCTGCTTTAATTCTCCAATCTTTATATGGGGTTTAATCCTTCCGTGAAAATCTGAGCCAACTGTTGGAACCAGATTCAGTTTTTTGGCTATTTCTAAATAATATTGAATTTGCTCTTGATTGTGATAGAAAGTGAAAACTTCTAATCCAGCAAGACCTTCTTCTTTTAATTTTTTAATGTCCTCTTCTGTTGCATGTTGAAAATATGCTCCTGGATGGGCAAGGACTGGAACCCCTTTATGTTTTCTTCCAGTTTTTATAGCCTCTCTAATATCAATATACATTTTTGGTACATATGCTGGCTTTCCCCTGCTGAAATAATCTTGGTAGAAACGATATGGGGCAAAAATTTTGTTTTCTCCTTCTAAATATTTTTTTAAAGAAGAATTTTTCTTTGTGGCTTCTTTATCAAGCAGAATTTTTGCAATAACTACTCCAAGAGGGGGTTGAGTTTTTGTTTTTTCTTTTACTTCCTCCCATGATATGTCGAATCCCAATTCCATTAACTTTTCCACTCTTTTCTTTGCCTCTTTTTCTCTGAGTTCTTTAGCCTTCTTTAATATTCCATAAAATTCTTTATTTGTCCAGTCTAAAAATGGCAGGAGAAGATGGAACTCCCTACCTCCAAAAGAGGTCGTCAATTCAATACTTGGAATAATTTCTATGCCATTGTTTTCTCCTGCTGAAAGAGCTTCTGGATATGCTTCTAATGTGTCATGGTCTGCAATTGAAATTGCCCGAAGTCCTTTATTCTTAGCAATTTCACATATTTCAAAGGGGGTCAGGTCTCCATCACTGCTTTTATTTGAATGGATATGTAAATCTATATATTCGTTCTTCATGTAAGCCTTTTCCCTGTGATGCGATAATAAGCCTCTAAATATTTCTGGGAAGTTTTCTCAATTACATCATCAGGTAGAGGGGGTGGAGGGGACTTTTTATCCCAGTCTATGCTTTCTAAATAATCTCGAACAAATTGTTTATCAAAACTTGGCTGAGATTTGCCAGGCTCATAATCCTTCTCTGGCCAGAATCTTGAGGAGTCAGGTGTTAAAACTTCGTCTATTAGAACTAAATCATTATTTAACAAACCGAATTCAAATTTTGTGTCCGCAATTATAATTCCCCTTGAAATTGCATAGGTAGCAGCTTTACTATAAATCAATAAACTTAGATCTTTCATTCTTTCTGCTAATTCTGGATTAACAATTTTCTTCATTTCATCAAAGGAGATATTAATATCGTGTCCTTCCTCGCTTTTTATTGCTGGAGTAAAAATGGGTGTATCCAGCTTATCCGCCTCTCTTAGACCTTCTGGAAGGGGAATATTACACACCTTGCCTGTTGATTTATATTCCTTCCATCCCGAACCAGCAAGATAGCCTCTCACAACACATTCAATTGGAATAACTTCTGTTTTTTTCACAAGCATTGACCTTTTCTCCAGTATTTCCCTGTATGAGTGAAGCTCCTTTGGAAAATCATCAATTTCGGTCGAAATCAAATGATTTTTACAAAAGGTGGAGAGATAATCAAACCAGAATTTTGAAAGCTGTGTCAGAACCTTTCCTTTATATGGAATCGTAGATGGTAATACGAAATCAAACGCAGATATTCTATCCGTGGCTATTATTAACAGTTTGTCTCCAAGGTCATAAATATCTCTTACTTTTCCTCTTTTAAAAAGAGGAATTCCCTTTAATTCTGTCTTATTTAAAGTTTCTTCCATTTTAAAGTTTAGAATAAAAGA
>CAZWBN010000195.1:0-3641 GCA_964632095.1 uncultured Clostridia bacterium
CGGTCACAAACATGACGGGAAAAAGTGTTTAAATCCTCTATTTTTCTTGCCTCTTTTTGGCTTAAAACCAGGAAATCATTACCCAATACCTGGGCTTTAATTAATTTCATTAAAAACCCTTTTATGGAATTCTTAAATAAGCGATGAATTCTCCTGCTTCTCCTCTTCTCACGTAAAGCATTAAAACATCTCCTGATTTAGCTTTTCTCAAAATATTATTGAAATCTCTAAGTGTATTAACTTCCCTCTTATTCACTTCAAGAATAACATCACCTGCCTTCAGTCCTGCATCAAATGCTGCACTACCTCTCCTTACATATGTTATAAGAAGCCCACCTGAAAAGTTATATCCATATTCCCTTGCAAGCCTTGGAGTGAATGGGGTAAGTCTCATTCCTAAATCTTTCTTTCCTGCAGGGGTATATTCTCCCTCAGTTTCTTCTGATTCCAATTCTTCCAGCACAGCAGTTAATACTTTTTCTTTTCCATCCCTTATAATTTTTATTTTAACTTCAGTCCCTGGAGGAGTTTCTGCAACTTTGACTTTCAAATGATAGGAATCCTTAATTTTCACACCATTAAATTCTATAATCACATCATATCTCTTTACACCTGCCTTATCAGCAGGAGAATCAGGCACAACTTTTGCTACTAAGGCTCCTGCTTTTTCCTTTAATTTAAGAGATTTTACCCCTCCAGCTTCAACATCCTGGACAAAAACCCCAAGATATCCTCTTATAACTCTACCCTTTTCTTTTAAATCCTTTATCACTACCTTCGCCATATTGCTTGGAATAGCAAATCCTATTCCTACATTTCCACCTGATGGACTGTAAATATTACTCGTTATGCCTATAACTTCACCCCTCAAATTCACAAGAGGTCCACCGCTATTTCCTCTATTTATTGCAGCATCTGTCTGAATAAAATCGTGTATTTCCGGAACATTCTTTGCTCTTTCAAGATGCCTTCCTTTTGCACTTACTATTCCAGCAGTCACAGAGTGAGACAGACCAAAAGGATTACCAACTGCAAGAACCCATTCTCCTACTTTTATAGAATCTGA
Organism: uncultured Clostridia bacterium; assembly: GCA_964632095.1. Classification (GTDB taxonomy): domain Bacteria; phylum Acidobacteriota; class Aminicenantia; order JdFR-78; family JdFR-78; genus JdFR-78. The sequence goes on from CAZWBN010000195.1 coordinate 1,067, forward strand.
ATCTCCAAATTTAACAAAAGGTAAGTTTCTTCCTTTAATCTTAAGAAGTGCTATATCAGTTTTAGAATCTGTTCCTTTTATTTCTGCTCTGTATTCCTTACCATCAAGAGTAGTAACTTTAATTTCTACAGCGTCATTTACAACATGATTGTTCGTAACTATATATCCCTGAGAGTCAATTATAAATCCTGAACCAGCTACTTTCTCCTCATATTCTTTTTCTTCAGGAAAACCCCAGAATCTTCTCCACCAATCTTCAAAAGGGTCTTGAAAAAACCAATAATCCCTTCCAAAGGAGACTTTCAATTTTCTTGTAGCTACAATATTGACAACAGCAGGTGCAACTTTTTCTGCTACCTTCACAAAATTTAAATTCGGATCATTTGATTTGGGAACAGAGGAAGGAGATGAAGCAATAGCTTGGGGTGGTTGAATTTTATTATTATAAATTTCTGAATTAAAATTTTTCGCTTTTGGAAGATATACAAAAAACAAACCGTAAACAGCAGCTCCAAGAAAGAAACTAATTATACTAACAACTGCTATCTTTTTCATGATTACCTCCTCTTCAAGAATTTAATTTAACACACTTATATTTTAAAATCAATCAAACTATCTCTATTATATATAGAACTTTCTATTTTATTAATCGGTTGCAGTTTTTTTCAATCGAATTACTTCTCCTGGAAGCTTTCCCGTCCACTCATCCTTATCAATTGTAAGCACACCATTTACTAAAAGATATTTTACTCCTTTACAATACTGATGAGGATTGGAAACCGATGTTTTAATTTTTATGTTTTTTAAATCAATAACTGCTATATCTGCTTTGTATCCTTTTTTAATCCATCCCCTATCTTTCCAGTTCATTATTTCAGCAGGAAGAGAAGTCTGAGAGCGGATTATATGGGAAAGGGAGACCGTCTTTCTCTCAATTCCATATTTTTTAATCTTATGAAGAAAAGTGGAATATGAACGAATATGAGGCAAGCCTATTCCATAAAAGGGGGCAACTCCATCGCTTCCTGTAGCAACCCAATCTTTTCTCATTATGTACTCAATGTCTTCCTCACACATCTGAAAAGGAATAGCCTTTGCACCCATTAACTCAAGCTCAATGGCAGTATCTTCAATAGATTTTCCTAAAATTTTTGCTATTTCCTTCAGGGATTTACCTTCAAATTTTTTTTCTACACAGATTGCAATAATAAAATTCTCAGCACCTACCCATTCTTCTATGTACTTTTTTACTTCCTCACGAATTTTCTTTCCTTCTATGGGGTCATTCAACCTCTTAAGAAAAAGCATTCTTTCTCTTGTGTTTTCTGGACCATGATTAATATCAAAAATTGTTCTTGCAACTAAACTAACCAATCTCTTTCTCGGAAGATCATTTAAAAACTGGATATGGCGAGGAGAAAGGGGAAAATAAGGGGTAATTTTTGAATAAAGCTCTATTAATTGGTTATCTCGAAGATAATCCAAAACTTCCTCAATATCCTTTTGAGTTAATCCCTCACTCTCCCCTAACCAAACCTCTTTGGGGATCAGGGACCTATATGGATTATTACTTGAAAATCTATAAGGATATTGGTCTGCAGTGACCTTAAGTCCTTTTGAGCGAGCTTCTTCTATTAAATCGCATGCTTTTCTGATAAGCCCCCAATTTGACTTCCCCATAACTTTAAAATGAGATATATGCACAGGAATATTAGCTTCCTCTCCTATCCTTATAGCCTCATTAATTGCTTCTAACAATTTTTCCCTTTCATTACGGATATGTGAATGATATATACCTCCATAAGGAGCAACGATTTTAGCAAGTTCTATTATCTCCTCTGTTTTTGCATATCTTCCAGGAAGATAAATCAAACCAGTAGAAAGCCCGTAAGCGCCCTGTTCCATTGCTTCTTTAACTATAAGTTTCATTTTCTCTAATTCCTCTTCTGTAGGCTCTCTATCTTCCATTCCCATTACAATCTGTCTTACTGTTCCATGTCCTATGAGCAATGCAGCATTGGGTCCAATTCCCTCTTCAGACCATCTTTCCATCTGGTCTTCTGCTTTTTCAAAAATTGGCCATGCACTTGAACCGCATTGTCCTACAATAACAGTAGTAACTCCCTGAAGTAGATAGTTGAGACATGCTCTATTTTCTGGAAAATACATACCTCTATCAACATGAGTGTGCATATCTATAAATCCAGGCATAACATAAAGACCCTTTGCATTTATAATTCGAGAAGCTTTACCTTCGATTGACTTAGAAACTTCAACTATTATCCCATTTTTTATTGCCACATCTGCTCTAAAAGATGGTCTAATTGAACCATCAAAAACCTTTCCATTTTTGATAATAATATCATACTTTACTTGCCCAGGATAAAGTGTGAAAAAAGTAAAACCTAAAATTAGAAAAAAACAAATGATAAAATTTTTTAATTTCATTTTACCCCCTATGGATTGAAAAGTTTCATAAAAGATTAATTTAAATTTACTCTTTTATTGCGGTTAACAACTTATTAAATTCTTTTATTAATTTTTTATGTTCAATTTGTAAATCTTCAAGAGCTAT
>CAZWBN010000196.1:0-2232 GCA_964632095.1 uncultured Clostridia bacterium
CAATGTCCCGGATCCAATTCAGGTAGCAGATGTCCACATTGCTATTCAAAAGAAAGGAAAGAGTATGCTACTGTCAGGGGTTAACTTTCTATTTATATAAGAGGGTTTATTACAAAAATACAATATTAATTAAGAGGTAAAGGAGAATTAGATTATCCATGAATTTTTAAATAAAAATTAGGAGAAGAAAAATGGTCTTAATTAAACGCTACACAAAAGTGTATGTATTAATTATTAACATAATCCTTCTTATTTTCTGTTCAAAAAAAGAAGGCGAAGATTATTTTCCAATGTCAAAAGGTATGAGATGGGAATATTCTGTTCAAATGTTAGTTCCTTTAGTTGGAACTGTAAAGGGAAAGGCTATATGCAGAGTTGATGGAATAGAAAATATTAAAGGTAAAAAATATTTTAAGTTAGTTTTTGTTCCTCTGGAGATACCTGGAGCCGAGACAGAAATAGAATATTGTCGAAAGACAAAACACGGTATTTATATTATCGATAGCAAATACATGGATAGACCAGAAGAATTAGACATCCCTTTCCCTACTGAAATTGGAAGTAGTTGGATGGAGCAAATCCCAATAGAAGGAGAATTTAAAAAATTTAATTGTAGAATTGAAGGGTTCGAAACATTAACATTGATTGATAAAGAGTACAAAAATTGTTTGAAAATTCGCCGAGAAGCAGAAGGTTGGATGGAGAAGATTGAGATAATCGAATATTACGCAGTAAACGTGGGACTCGTGAAATCAATTTTTAAAGGTAATGGAGCAATAATGGAAATAAATCTCGAAAAATATCATCGTAAGTAGACGATTTGTTAATTATAATTTCTCTCTAAAACATCAATTTTCGGTTATTAAAGGAAAAAACAATGAAAATTAAAAAGATTTTAAGATGCAAAAACTTATTTATTTGAGTTGGAGCATTATTTTGATTTTGTTTTAGTAACTTAACTATTAATTCAAATGGGGAGTAATCCAAAATAAAATTTTGGAAAGTCAGTCAAGTTATGCAAATTTTTCAGAAAATTCAGCAAGATGGAGAAAAGAGATAGAAATTTTAAATTAAAATTCATTGATAATATTTAAATATTACAATAGAATTAAACAAGAGGTGATAAAAATGAGAAAATTGATAGTGGAAATTCCTGATAAGCTTCATGAGAGTCTTAAGAGAGAGGCTTCTTTAAATAAAAAAACCATCAAGGAGATAGTTATTAACTTAATCACTAATTATTTAGCTACAAATAGAAAGAGTAAATTAAAAGAGACTGGATTCTGCGGAAAATGGGAAGACTAATAGGTTTTGCTAATTTTTTTATCTATGTTAGAGAAGCTTAGCTTTTAAAAACACTTTAAAACTTACTTGTCCAGGTCTCCTCAGTCCAGTGTGAACAGTGGTGTGCTCTTAACTAAACTTCTCGGAGTCTATTTTTAGGGTGCATATTTTTTGCATTAAGTAGGAAAATAGAAAAATAAGAAAAATGTTGAATTGAGTATTTACTTCAGGCGTAAATATGCTAAAATAACAATCAGGAGGTAGGGAGATGCCAAGTATAAAGGTAAGTATTGAACAGTTCGTGGAAGCTGTGATCTCTTTAAAGAAAAAAGAAAAAGAAGAGCTATTTAAAAAATTAGCTGAAGATGAAGATTTTTGGGAAGATATAGAAGACATAGCCACAATTATTGCAAGAGAAAAAGAGATTTCAAGGCCGTATCAAGAATTTTATAAAGAATTGAAAAGAGAAAAAAATTGTGAACTATAAATTAGTTATTAAGCCATCAGCTGAAAAAGAAATGAGAGATTTACCAAAGGAGATTTTGAGTCGCATCCACAAAAAATAGAATCTATTGCCAAAAATCCATACTTAAAAGGAGTCAGGAAATTAGCTGGAGGCTATGGGTTTAGGATAAGAGTAGGAAATTATCGTATAATTTATACTATAGATAATAAAAATAAGATTATTGATATAATTGGAATAAAACATAGGAAAAAGGCATATAAATAGTGCATGGAATGCCTAAGAAGACTTCATTTTTATGTTCAGCAAAAACTTTTTAAATTAATCAGTAATTTTCGTAAATTTTAAATCTATAACTAAATCTTTTAATTTAACAATAAACTCAAAATCTTAGGCTTTTCTGGAAAGCAATGATATTAACACCCCCAACTTGAATCACTTATATATGTCTTAAGCATTTTGAATGTCTTTTTGAAGTTCCTCAG
>CAZWBN010000196.1:2332-3620 GCA_964632095.1 uncultured Clostridia bacterium
TTGATTTTTGTTTTTCTGGGTTTGTTTTTACTAACCAAGACCTCCGAAGGGACAGCAACAGTAATATTTGACTCTTGCCCGAAGACTATTGATACAACCTCAATTAGATTAAAAGGGATAATTATGGGAGACTGGACTGAACGACCTTGTCCTTTTGGTACACCTTGTCCTGTTTATTTCGATCAGTACCCAGTAAGTGAAGTTTGGTATAGTTTTGTAGATTCAAGGGGTAGTTCGCTTAATGTGCCCGGATTTATATGGAGAGAGAGGCAGCAAGCAATAGATGGCGATTGTTGGGATAGAAATTTTTGTGAAGGCTGGACTTGGATAGGTTACTTTGATACAGGCACTATAAGAAATTTAGAAGACGGAGAAACTTATACTTTAACAGTTTATGCCAGAGCAAAAACAAGGGGTTCGGCTTCCTGTACTTTTCAGGTGAAATTACCTAATACAGCTCCTTCCATCCAACTCCAAGAACCTCTTCATAATGTCTGGATAAACTATACTCCCCATTTCCGAGTTAAGATCTGGGATGATGATTTTCCCGCTTAATGAGTTTGATGGTTTAAAACAGAAATTTCAAATTCCTTAAAAGACCTCTATCAAGTTTAAATTTTTAAATTTAATAAACTTCATCGTGTTTTCCTATGTCAATTAGTAAAACATCCCCTTCCTCGAGAAACTGAAAAACCACCCTGCAATCATATTCCACAACAAATGCCCATAATCCTTTTAATTTTCCACTTAACTTATGAGTTTTCAATGAAGGATGAAAAGGATCTTTTTCGAAAGTTTTAATTACTTTTTGAAACCTCTCTTTTAAATGAGGGTTATTTTTAATTGTTTTTCTGTATGCTTTTTTAAAACTGCTACCCCAGATTAACCTAGTCACTTTCAAGTTCCTTAATTAAATCCTCTGCACTTCCTTCAGAAGTTAAACCTGCTTTATATTCTTCTAGGGTTTTTTTTGCATTTGCTAAAATCAATTCCCTTCGTCTTTCTTTATATCGGTTCTTTAATATCTCAAGTAATATTTCTTGCTCTTCTATTGACATGAAATCTATTTTATTTAAAATTTCATCAAATTTTGTTGTAGAAGCCATATTTTACTCCTCTTTAATGGTTTCCTTAGGTCTTAATAATATCATCTATTATTGACTATTTCAATTAAAACTTATGTTTTTATTTTAGATCAAGAACAAGGTTAATTAATTTTTATAAAAATTTTAATCACGAGTGGGAAAAAATCAAGTATTTTCAAGTCTATTATAGTGAAGACTAAAAT
>CAZWBN010000197.1:0-3597 GCA_964632095.1 uncultured Clostridia bacterium
TGAAAGTCGTGTTTTTACCATGGTATAAGAGTATGAATTATCACTATTGGTATGTAAGTGTCAAATTAGTCCTCTATTGTTTTGTTTTTTAAAATTTTTTTAAGTATGGTCACAAAATAATCTATTTCCTCAGTTGTATTGTAATAATGAACAGATGCACGAACCACTTCTTTAAGACCTCGATGCTGAAAAAGAACAAAATTTCCTGAGCCCTCAGATACAGATACATTTATTTTATGGCAGGCAAGCTGTTTTTTTATCCGGGAAGCGCACATCTGATGTGCTATGAAGGTTACAATGCCACATTTCTCCTTCCCTTCATCTGTAACCATTACGCCGTCTATTTCAGCAAGTTTCTTTCGAAGTTCTGAGGCTAATTTATAAATTCGCTGTTGAATAGCCTCAATTCCCCAGGAAAGAGCATAATCAATTGCTACGCCAAGAGCTACTTTACCTGCCATAAACTGCTCCCATGTTTCAAATCTTTTTGCATCAGAACGGATCTTATAGGTATGGGGAGAAGTTAAGGTTGCTGAATGAATATCAAGAAATGGTGGAATTAGCTTTTCTATTAATTCTCGTCGGATATACAGAAAACCAGTCGCCCGTGGACCTCTTAGATATTTTCTTCCTGTTCCACAAAGGGCATCACAACCTATTTCTTTTACATCAATAGGAATCTGTCCAATACTCTGCGTTGCATCAAGTAGATAAGGTATACCAGCGGATTTTGCTAATTTACCAATTTCCTTTGCTGGATTAACAAGTCCATTTCCTGTTGGAACATGATTAATTGAAATTAGTTTTACTCGTTCATCAATAAGATTTTCAAGTGCACGGAGGTCTATTTGCCCGTACTTGTCATTAGGCACAAATATTACTTCTGCTCCATATTTCGCTGCCTGCTGATTATAGGCAATTACATTGCTTCCATATTCAGAAATTGTGGTCAGAATTCTATCGCCAGGTTGAAATTTAAATGCATAGAAAACCATTTCCCAAGCGCGAGTTGCATTTTCAGTAAATGCAATTTCATCTTTTTCGCAATTTAACAGTTTTGCAGTGGCATAATAAAAATTCTCAAGAGATTCAGCCTCTAATTCCGCAGTTTCATATCCACCTAATTTTTCTTCTTTTCTCAAGTAATCATGCAATGCTTCACTGACAGGAAGAGGCATTAGTGATGCTCCAGCATTATTAAAGTGAACAATATCCTTACAGGCTGGAGTCTCATCCCTTGCCCGTTTTATATCAAATTTTTTCATAATTATTCTCTTTTTGATATTTTCTATAAGTCACTTTAGTTTTATCTCGGACCAAGGGGTAAGTTTTCTTCAAGAAATTTCGTAAGTAATTCAAATAAATGTCTTCTAGTGTTCTTACCTTCAAAAATTCCATGTGATCTGTTTGGATATATCATTAAAGAGAATTGTTTATTATGTTTTATAAGCTCATTAACAAGATAATATGTATTTTGAATATGCACATTGTCATCGCCTGTTCCATGGACAAGAAGAAGCTTACCCTTTAATCTATAAGCAAATGGAGCAGGACCAGAGAGTTTGTAGCCTTCTGGATTATCTTCTGGTAAACTCAGATATCTTTCCCTATATATTGAGTCATAGAACTTCGGAAGTGCAACAGGAGCAACTGCCATAGCAACTTTATAAATTTCAGGATAACGGAAAATTAAATTTAAGGAAGTAGTTCCACCACCGCTCCATCCCCACACTGCGACTCTTTCAGGGTCAAGATATTTTCTTGTTTTAAGCAGTACTTTCGCAGCTTTTGATTGTTGTTTAGAAATTAGAATTCCAAGTTTTTTATAAATAACTTTTCTCCACGCTCTTCCCTTTGGAGCTGGAGTTCCTTGATTGTCCACACTAATTATCACATATCCATGTTGTGCAAGCATAAGATGCCATAGATATCTATTCCCTCCCCATCTATCAAGAACAGTTTGTCCAGCGGGTTCTCCATAAACAAAGAACAGCACTGGATATTTCTTTTTAGGGTCAAAATCAGGGGGTTTTATACACCAGCCATCAAGAATAATGCCATTTCCAATATCAACCTTGAAAAATTCAACAGGATTTTTCTTTATAGCCTTTAATTTTTCTCTAAGTTTATCATTCGATACTATCAATTTAGTCCTTTCATGAGATGGAAGTTTAATAATTTCTGTTAGTGGTGGATTTCCAAAACTGGAATATGTATGTATTGCATATTTTGCATCTGGAGAAATTTCATAGGAATGAAAACCCGATTCATTCTCTGGTGTTATTCTTTTTAAGTTATTCCCGTCAAAATTAATTCTAAAAAGATATCTTTGTGTAGCGTTATCAGGAGAGGCAGTAAAATAAATCCACTTATTCTTTTCATCTACTCCTTCAATCCCAATAACATCGTATTTTCCTTTAGTAACTAATTTAATTTCCTTTCCATCCTTTGAAACTAAGTAAATATGTCTCCATCCATCTCTTTCACTTAGCCATGTAAAATATTTATTTCCATTAATCCAGTAAACATCATCTACAACATCTACCCACGCATCATCTTTTTCTATGAAGATAGTTTTCGTATTTCCTGTTTTTGCATCTGCAATAAGTAAAGTATTTTTATTTTGATGCCTGTTTAAATACTGGATAAAAAGATTTGACTCATCAATCCATTCCATTCTTGGGATATAGTTATTTCTCGGGTCCCCTTTAACTTTAATCCATATAGTCTCACCACCTTCTGCACTTATCACTCCAACCTTACATTCAGAATTAGTTTGTCCTGCCTTTGGGTAGGGGATTGGTTTTAATTTTGGATAAAGCGAATCAGTGTAGTTTATTAAATAAAAAACTGGAACTCCTTCTGTATTAAATCGCCAATATGCAATATATTTTCCATCAGGTGACCATCTGAATCCATCTCTCAGACCAAATTCTTCTTCATATACCCAGTCAGAGGTTCCATTTATAATATTTTGAGACCCATCGCGAGTTAATTGGATTATTTTATTTTCATTAACATATTCTACATATATGTTGTTTTCTCTGACATAAGCAACTCTTGTGCCATCAGGCGAGAATTTTGCGAACATCAAAGTAGAAGGCTTTGCGTCTCCTCCAAGCTTTTTTAGTTTCCATGTTTTTAAATCTAAAACCCAGTAATCTCCTCTTGTATTTCTTCTCCAGACTCTCTTGCTATTTGTATAAATCAAAAGGCGGTTCAAATCTTTAGACCAGAAATAATCCTCAATTTTGATTGGCTTTTTTTCTTCTTCAGGAATAAGCTTCTCCACAGGAACAAGCACTTCTTTTTTGCCATTTTTCAAGTCATAATAAACAACATTAAAGGCACTTTCACTTTCTTTTGAGGGTTCTAATATCGTATATCCGTTTTTAAACCATTTAATAGGAAGAACTCTTTCGGGCTCAAATTCTTTTGAATTGAAAATTCTGTCAAGAGTAAGGATAGATTGGTCATGGATTTCCTCTGTTTTTGCTGATTTAAGTGAGATTAGAACAATGAGATTTAAGATTATAAGAAAACCAAAAAATTTAAATAATACTCTCAAAAAATTCCTCATCCGAACCTCCTTTAAAA
>CAZWBN010000198.1:0-1794 GCA_964632095.1 uncultured Clostridia bacterium
ATATTTTCCATTGTTCCTTTAACAAGAGGAAAAAGGGAATTAAATGCTAACTCTTTTGAAATATCAGTTTCTTTTAATAACTCGGTTGCTATATCCAATAAAACCACAAAAAAATTTGATGCTATGGTGCAGGCAGTATGATAAAGAGCTTTATTTTCTTTAGAAATTCTCAGATATTTAGCTTCTAATTTTTCAACTATTTTCTTCGCAAGATTTAATGCCTCTTCATCACCTTCCAATCCAAAATAAATTCCCTTAAATTTATTCTCAACGGGTTTTTTTTGAGAAAAGGATTGAATTGGATGAAACGAAGCGACATAAGCATTTTTCTCTTTCAGGGAAGAAAGCGCATCAGAAGTTAATAAACCACTGCAATGAAAAACATATTTTCCTTTCCAATTTAATCCGCCTGAACTTAATTCATTGCCAAGTTTTTCTATTTCTCTATCAGGCACACATATAAATATAAGATTCCCAAGGGAAGCACATTCCACATTGCTGGCAATAGGAACACCCTGACCTATAAAATTAACACTTTCCTCTGCTGATGAAAGACTCCTGCACGAAACTCCCTTTATTGAAAATCCCTTTTTTACTAAAGCAAATCCCAGATTTGTCCCGAGCTTTCCTCCTCCTATTATTGAAATATCCATCATCTCTTCTTTTTAAATACCTCAGACCAGTGTTTTACTTCGAGAGGAGTTAGTTTTATCTCTTGTTTACTGTCTTCCTTTTTAGTCTCCTTAAATGTTTTTCGAATTAATTTGTTAAAATCAGAACATTTGATAACCTTTGCACCCTTACTTTTTACGAAATTGATGAGCTCTCTGTCTGAGCTTACAACATAGACATCCCTGAGATATTTTTTTGTAGAGATAATTTCCTTAATTTTTGTATCAGCAGAAACAGACTCTGAAAAAATTATAGAAAATTTTTCTGGGTCGTAACTCAATTTATTTATTGAAATATCAGGTATCCCATCAAATACTATAGTTATCTTTGATTTTCTTAAATTCTGAAATTTAATTAATTTTAGAATAAGTCTATATCTACTCTTTACATCATTGAGACTATAACTCGAAGTATGTCCTATTAGATTGTTTCCATCAATTAAATATGCCATAAATTAGAATTCGTAAGATTCGCCAGGCTTGAGAATAACAACCTGGGACTTATCTCCTACTCTTTGCTTGAATTCCTCTGGATTTGCCTGAATTATTGGAAATGTATTGTAATGAATTGGTATTACAACCTTAGACTTAATCAATTCTACAGCTTTTGTAGCAGAAGGTATTCCCATTGTATAGCGGTCTCCAATTGGTATGAAGCTTAAATCAGGTTCAAAAAATTCTCCTATTAGCTTCATATCATAAGTTAGTCCAGTATCTCCTGCATGATAGATTTTCTTACCGTCCATTTCAACTACAACTCCTGTTGCATTCCCTTTTTCTGCTGAATGCCATGCAATTACCATATGAATCTTGACACCATTTACTTCCACAGTTCCTCCAATATTCATTCCTTCAGCTTTTATTCCTTCCTTTTCAGCCTCAACAGCCACTTCATGAATACTGACTAAAGTGGCTCCTGTTTTTTTACAGATGGAGAAGGCGTCTCCCAAGTGGTCACTATGATAGTGGGTAACTACCACTACATCTGCTTTGTCAATTTCCTCTGGCTTTATAGGAGCGGTGGGATTTCCCGCTAAAAAAGGGTCAATGAATACTATTTTTGACCCTTCAATTTTAATTGCCGAATGACCTAACCATGTGATTTTCATTTTTAACCTCCCTC
>CAZWBN010000198.1:1894-3589 GCA_964632095.1 uncultured Clostridia bacterium
TAACCATTGACTAATAACCATTGACAAAATCAGCCAGGGGGCCAGCTCATTTCCCTTCCACCAAGGAGATGAAGGTGTATATGAAAAACAGCCTGACCCGCATCTTTACCTGTATTCAAAACTAAACGGTATCCTGTTTTTTCCAATCCTTTCTCCTTAGCAATCTCTCTTGCTTTTATCATAAGATGTCCAAGTAAAGACCTTTCCTCTTCAGGAATATCAATAAGAGAAGAGTAATGCTTTTTGGGGATAATTAAAATATGGACGGGAGCTTGAGGATTTATATCTTCAAAAGCAAGAGAGAGTTCATCTTCTGCAACAATTTTTGCAGGCATTTCTTTTTTTATGATTTTACAAAAAATGCATAGTTCCATTAATCCTCTCCTTTAATTCTTTTTATTTTTGCACCCAATTGGGCTAATTTTTCTTCTATTCTCTCATAACCTCTATCTAAATGATGAATCTGACTTATAACTGTCTCTCCTTTTGCAATCAAGCCTGCCAGAACAAGCGAAGCAGAAGCTCTCAAATCAGTTGCAATAACTTCAGCTCCTGAAAGAGGAGTTTTACCTTTTACAATTGCCTTATCTCCTATTACTCTAATATCTGCGCCAAGCCTTAAAAGCTCATTCACATGAAGAAATCGACGGTCGAATATAGTTTCAGTAATTATTGATGTTCCATCTGCCTGAGTCATAAGAACCATAAATTGAGCCTGCATATCAGTTGGAAATCCAGGGTAAGGAGAAGTCGTCACATCCTGTGGACGAATTTCTGAATTGCCTTTAACTTTTAAAGTATTTGAATCTATTTTTTCAATATCAACACCTGCAAATCTGATTCTTTCAATGACTGCATTAAGATGATAAGGATAAACATTTTCAACAATTATTTCATCTCCAATTAAACCTCCAGCTACTAAAAATGTCCCTGCCTCTATTCTATCAGGTATTACATAATGTGTGGTTCCCTTCAATTCTTCCACTCCCTGAATTCTAATTGTATCAGTTCCCACACCTTCGATTTTTGCTCCCATACTAATCAATAAATTACATAAATCAACAACTTCAGGTTCTTTTGCACAATTCTTAAGAATTGTTTCACCCTTAGCTAAACATGCAGCCATTACTAAATTTTCTGTTCCAGTAACAGTTACTTTTGAAAATTCTATTTCAGTCCCTTTTAATTTTTTTGCTTTAGCTTTAATATAACCATGTTCAAGCTTTAATTTAGCTCCGAGTTTTTCGAGTCCATGAATATGAAGGTCTATAGGTCTTGAGCCTATTGCACACCCTCCTGGTAAGGCAACAATTGCTTTTCCATATCGAGCAAGAAGAGGTCCCAAAACCAGGATTGAAGCCCTCATTGTTTTTACAAGTTCATAAGGAGCCTCAAAAGAGTGAATATTTTCAACTCTAATTGAAATTTCATGATTATTTAATTTGTAACTACCGCCTAATTCTTCAATCAAGGTCAACATAGTGAAAACATCATGGACTAAAGGAACATTTTTCAAAATAACTTCTTCATCTGTAAGAAGGGAGGCTGCTATAGCGGGAAGAACCGCATTCTTAGCGCCACTTATTTTTACTTTGCCTTTTAAAGCCTGTCCACCCTTAATCCAAATTTTATCCATTGACTTTATTTTAAAGTAGAATTTTTCAAATTTCAACAAGCTAATACTACCCAAAATTG
>CAZWBN010000199.1:0-3556 GCA_964632095.1 uncultured Clostridia bacterium
CAAGCCCGGTCTTATTAAAAACACTTATTAAGACTCTTTTCATTTATTTCCTCCTGATTAATTTATTGAAGTTTATAAAATAATATTTAATCTTTTATAAATCAATATATTATTTCTTTTTAACAACAAGTTTTATAGGTGTTCCCCATAAGTCAAATTCTTCTCTCATTCTGTTTATAAAAAATTTCTCGTAATTTGGGAAAAGGGACTGTTTTTTTGATGAATATAGTGAGAAAGTAGGTGGATGAATACCAGTCTGAACCATATATTTAATTTTAACGGGCTCTCTTCTCTTTGTGATTGGAGGATTAGATTTAATAATTTCATGCAAGAACCTATTTAATTGTGGGGTAGGAATTCTTTTAATACTGTTTTCATAAACCTCGAGGGAAAGGTCAAGAATTTTGACAACTCTTTTTCCTGTAATTGCGGAAACAAAAATTAAGGGCGCATAACTCACGAAAGATAATTTATGATAGATTCTTTCCTCAAAAATTGTTGTATTTTGCTGATTCTTAGGAATTAAATCCCATTTATTTACAGCAACAATAAGTGGTTTCCAGGATAAAGCTGCTAATTGGGCAATTGTTGCGTCTTGGTGAGTAGGAGATTCCAGGGCATCAAGAACAAGACAGATGACATCAGCTTCTTTTATATTTTTCTTTGCTTTAATTATAGCTGCTTTTTCTTTTTTATCTTTTGTTTTCCCGAGCCTTCTTATTCCTGCTGTATCCACGAGAATGAAATATCTTCCTTCTCTTTTAACAAGAGTGTCAACACTATCCCGAGTTGTGCCAGGTATTTCGCTTACTATCAATCTTTCTTCTCCGAGTAATCTGTTAATAAGGGAAGACTTGCCCACATTTATCCTACCTACTATTGCAATTTTAATTGGTTTTTCCGCAATCTTTTCTTTTTTTCCTTCAGGTAAGTATTCAATTAAACAATCTTTTAATTCCTCAATTCCTTTTTTATGTTCAGCAGAGACAAATAAAATTCTCTCATTGCCAAATTTATATACATCAACATAGTCTTTTTTTACCGATGGCGTGTCTATTTTATTTACAACAATTAAAAGGGGTTTATTTAATTTTTTTAGAGAAACGAATAATTCTTCTTCTGCTGGAAGAATTTCCCTTCGTCCGTCAATTACAAACATTATAACATCTGCTTCTTTTGCTGCTTCCATTGCTTTTTTTTCCACGAGTTCGGATAAAGGCTCTTCAGAATTGCTGAACATTCCTCCGGTATCGATTAATTCAAATCTTTTATTTTTCCATTCTGCTATCCCGTATATTTTATCTCTTGTCATACCAGGTAATGAATGCACAAGAGCTTTTTTTCTCCCAAGGATTTTATTAAAGAGGGTGGATTTTCCTACATTCGGAAAACCAATAATTGCAACTTTGGGTATTTTCATTTTACTAAAGAGCTTTTTAATGTTCTTTGTTGGATGCTATCAGATTAAAACGAGGAGAAAAGGGTTTTGTTAAATCTATATGTCCATTCAAAGTTTCTTTTTCTAAACCTTCAATCAAAATCTGGACTCTTTTTATTTGAGGAAAATTATATGTTAAAGAATTAACAATAGCATAGACCGATATAATTTCAGCTTCCGAGCCTCCTGGATGTTGTTGATAAATTTCTTTTGAGAAATCAATGTAAGCAGTCCCATCATCGGTAATAAAAATTTCTCTTAATTTTGTGGTGGGCGGTAATGAAGGTAAATGGTTATTCTCGGGCCCTTTTATTAATTCTAAAATAACCTGTTTTGCCTGCTGTATGAGAGATGGAGTTAAATAAATCTCTCTTGTCTCAGGATAAAGTAAAGAATTTTCTTCAGAAGGAAAAAAAATAATTACTTCTTTTTTTTCCACTGTCTCATCGATATTTAGAGGATAGGTCTGAGGAATTTCTTCTTTTTTAATTTTAATTTTTTCTGTTTTTAAACTTAAAATTATTAAAACAACAAGAATGCAAACTATTAGGGAGAGAGATGCTAATGCGATTATTTCTTTTTTTTTCATTATTTATTTCGTGATTTTTAAATAATTAATTATACCCCTATAAATCGCAAGTGCAACCTGGCGTTGAAATTTTTGGGAAGAAAGTTTCTTCTCTTCTTCAGGATTGCTTATAAATGCTACTTCTATTAAAACTGCAGGCATAGCGACATTTGACAAAACCTTAAAAGGAGCTTGTTTAATTCCTCGGTTGGTTGTACCAAGAAGGTAATTCAGTTCATTTTGAATGGATTCGGCTAATTGACTGCTCTGTTTTAAATATGAAGTCTGAGCCAGATCCCAGAGAATTAGCTTTATGTCTTCCACATTTTCAGGGAGAATTTCATGTTCTAATTTATCAGAATTATTTTCAAAATAAGCCAGCCTCCTTGTTTCTTCATCGCTCGCGTGCAGGCTTAAAAAATAAGTTTCAGAGCCGTGTGCTGATTTCCTATAAGAAGCATTCGCGTGAATACTTATGAACATATCTGCCTTTTGATTGTTTGCTATAGAGGCTCTATCTTCTAAGGAAAGATTTACATCTTCTGTTCTCGTAAGAACTACTCTTACAGGTAAATTTCTTTCTATAATTGATTTTAATTCTTTTGCAATTGCTAAGGTAATATTCTTTTCCAGAAGACCGGATGGACCCTTTGCCCCTCTATCAGATCCACCATGTCCAGGATCAATAACAATTGTTTTTATATAGCTGAGATCTTTCTCTGAATAAGAGGCACTTTCATTTTCTTTTCCTTTCAGTTCAGGAATTATGGGCGAGGATAATTCTTTTATATCTATAACAAGTCTGAAAGGGTTTATTAAAGTAAAATAATCAATAGAGAATCTTTCTTTTTTAAGAATTAATTTAAAAATTATATTAGAATTCCTCTTTTCCCACAGGAATTCTTTTAATATTTTGCTGTAAACTTTTTTTCTTGAAAAACCAAAATTGAAATCTCCTTTAATTTCTATATTAATTTTCCCAGGCTGAGTATAAATCTGATAGGGAAAAGCAATATATGATTCTATAACAACCCGGGTAAAATCAGGATGGTCAGCATACCTTACTTTGAGAGTTAAACCCTGTAAATTTGGTATTAAATATAAAAAAACTAAAAGTATAAAGTATTTTTTCTTCATTATTTTATTAACTCTGGTGGAGGCGGCGGGAATCGAACCCGCGTCCGGAGACCTTCGGCAAGAAGGTTCTACATGCTTATCCTCTCCTTAAATTTCATCGATGGGGTTCGAAGAGGCAAAACACCCATCGATTAGTCCTGATTAAATTTCGCTTCCCGGACTCAGGACAAATCCGGGTTGCTACCCCGCTCACCGACATCCCTTAAGCCCCGCGGGAAAGGGCAAAAGGGATGGCTGCCTTACTCCTTAGGCAGCAACAGGCAGAGTTTCTGCACTTATTTTTTTCCACCTTTTTAACGAGGTTGGTGGAACCTCGGCATGCTGCTTCTGCCTCATTATCTCCGTCGAGCCCTCTTCGCCCCCACTCAATCATCTTAAAATTATAGAATATCTTTTTTTTATTGTCAAACTTT